>NZ_CABTML010000114.1:0-65484 GCF_902485895.1 uncultured Anaerobiospirillum sp.
TTGTGCGAGAGTAGGTCATCGCCAGGCTTAATAATTTGCGGAGCGGTAGTTCAGCCGGTTAGAATGCCTGCCTGTCACGCAGGAGGTCGCGGGTTCGATTCCCGTCCGTTCCGCCACTTTTTATGCAATAAGAGTTCACCGAGTTTCCTAGCGACCATAGTGCTGCAGAACCACCTGTCCCCATTCCGAACACAGAAGTGAAATGCAGTGTACGCCGATGGTAGTGCAACGTACGATTGTGCGAGAGTAGGTCATCGCTAGGTTTGATTTCAAGAAGAAACCGCCCACGAGGCGGTTTTTTCGTATCTGCACCCTCCAAAACTTCATCCTGCCCAAGCAAAATTGCAATCCATCATCAGCTAAGATAGTAAACAAGCCTCTACTCAATCAATGTGCAACAGTAACACGCGCAATAATCTTTCTACTACGACAAGCCTCTCCATACGCCGTCATGCCTAGCTTGATTTTTAGATCTATAAGAGAGCTGCGAAGAGTACAACCGAATACGCAAAAATCTTAGCCTTCTGGGGCACTCACAAATCTGACGCATTTGTGGCGTGTGTAGCCTAAATGATTGTTATCGTGCTATCACAAGTACTCCATAGGATACCTTGTATTAGCGCTACGTCTACATTAGAACATATGCTTGACGCGATCCCTGTAATTACATGGTATATTTGATTTATTCAATTGCAACTGATTGATCGTGAGAGCACTTAGTACTGCGGTAAGACTATATTTATCGCAAGACTTATTTTGCAGTGGCTATGTGCCTAATTATTGTGTCTCAATAAATTTGTTTAGCGGTCATTGAGAATAATAGAGGCTATATGCAGAAGTTGAATCTTTCTTCAAAGGGTGAGGCTGCGTCTTCTCTTCCTATTCGTGCCATTCAGTTTGGCACTGGTAATTTCATCCGTTGCTTCCTCGATTGGATGATCTATAAGACCAATGAGCAAGGCCTTTTCAATGGTCGTGTACTTGCACTGCAGTGCACTCCTCATGGCAACAGTGTTCCAAAGCTCAAAGAGCAAGATTGCCTCTTTACTACCGTGCTCAATAGCTACGTTGATGGCAAGGCTTGCCAAGAGATAGATTTAGTTAATGCCATTGCTGACGTTAAGAACCCATACGATGAGTGGGAGTCAGTATTGTGTGCTGCAACTGATGAGAATGTTCAGTTCATCTTCTCTAATACCACTGAAGCTGGCATTACCTTTAGCGAGGAAAGCCCATTTAATACTGACGTTTGCCCTCAGTCATTCCCTGGTAAGTTAACTGCTATGCTCTTTGAGCGTTTCAAGGCTTTAAAGGGCAATGCTAAAGCAGGATTATGGATTGTTCCATGTGAGCTCATTGAGGATAACGGCTTAGAGTTAAAGCGCATTGTGCTCAAGCATGCTGATGAGCAGAACTTAGGCGATGAGTTTAAGGCCTATGTTAATGAGCAATGCCGCTTCTTAAACACCTTAGTTGATCGTGTTGTTTCAGGCTTCCCATATGCTGAAAAAGAGCAGTACAACGAGAAGTTAGGCTACGAAGATAAGCTCATTAGCTGCGGTGAGAAGTTCCACTTCTTAGCAATTGAAGGTGGTGCTGACGTATCTGAGGCTCTGCCATTTGCTAAGGCTGGTCTTAACGTTGTAGTAGCTGATGATATTACTCCTTACCGTGTACGTAAGGTACGTATCCTCAACGGTGCTCATACCGCTAACGTACCTGCTGCAGTTCTCTCTTTAATAGAGACTGTGGATGAGATGATGGCAAACGAGGTAACTGGTAAGTTTGCTCGTTCAGTTATCTATGACGAGATCATCCCTTCATTAAAGCTCGACAAGGATATGTTAGTTAAGTTTGCAGACGACGTAGTAGCTCGCTTTAGCGATCCTGCACTGCATCATCAGCTCACTGACATCTTAATGAACTGCACTTCTAAGATTAACGCCCGCGTTATCCCAACTATCTTAGATGCAAGAGCTAAGGGCGTGCTGCCAATGAAGCTGTGCTTTGCTTTAGCAGCCTATATTGCTCTATACAAGAATGCCACTGAGGTGCCTGTTGTTGTACAGCTGTCCAATGGCAAGACCAAGGAGTTCTACGATGACGCCTATGCTGTAGATGTCATCTCAAGTGCTTGGACTCATTATCGTAAGAATGAAGCTTCTGCTGTATTCGTAGTACAGGCTGTGCTTAGCGATAGCAAGCTCTGGGGCTGCAACTTATCTTCAGATATCGATTTAGTTGTCATCACTTCACGCCTGTTGCACGCCATCATCTCTGATGGTGCTATGGCCACTATGCGTGATCTGCTCGAGCACTACTAATCAGCAGTAAATTAAGACAAGGTTAGAATTTTTCTAATCCTTGATAAACAAAGCCCCGCTCAGACTATTTTGTGCGGGGCTTTTCATTTCAGCTGATAAATGGGAAAAAAGCTGTCTTTAAATAGGTTTTAACATGCTCTGATTATCATGTCGTGTTCTTATCCTAGTTAGATGATGATGGTAGTCGTAGCTTGATCAAGTTTTTCTTTGGCATCGCGATCCTTGCGAACATTAGTACAGAATTTCTTGGGAGTTATGCCATTGTTTTTACAAAAGACGCGTTCAAAGTGGGTGAGACTTCCAAAGCCGACTTCAATTGCGATTTCTGTAATGCTCTTATTACTTTCGATAAACAACCTTTGAGCGTGCAATACACGAATTTTGTTAAGGTACTCTACAAAGCTACAGCTAGTGAAGCGCTTGAACTCGCGGCATAGATAGGATTTAGATATGAAAAAGCGCTCACTAAGCTCATCTAAACACAGATCTTTAAAATAGTTTTGATGCACAAAGCTTATGACACTAGCCATCTTCGGCTCACTCAAGGCGCGATGGGTGTTAGTTTGGTTGCGCACAATGGTTATGAGTATGAGCTGTAGCAGAGAGTTCATCACTTCTAAACTCATAAGCTGAGGTTTATCTTGTTCACATATGAGCTGACAAAGCTGTCCATAAAATAGTTTTTGTGTGTCTTCATCATCAATAGAATGAGGCGTTAAGTCGTTTACAAAGAATTCTTTGAGCTCTGTTGATATAAGCTCAGGCTGGAAGTACAAGACTAATCTAGAAAAGCGTACACCATCATCAGAGTAGGAGTGATGCATGGTGAAAGGCGGAAACACAATATAGTCATGAGCTTTGAGTTGATATGAGGTATTGCCGATCACCACTTTTCTCTCGCCTTGCTCTAAGTAGTACAGCTCATAGTAGTTGTGAAAATGACTTTGCATTACATTGTCATTTACTGAGCAAATGCGTTCGGTAGCAATTGACTTACCGTTTTGCATATAGATTGCGGCGTTATCGATCATGCTCAATCCTAATAGCAACATATAGTGTTGACTAAACTAGCCTAATTGTTAGTAGTACGATATTGACCCATAGATTGCTATGTTAAATGTGTAAATTATAGCTAAAGGTTTGGCAGGTCTATATCTATAGATATTTATAAATACCAAATCTATCGCATTTATAGCATTACAGAATAATATGAGCACAAAATTGTGAGATATATCTAAATCTAGTTAGCAGTGCAAGAAATGTTGAAAAATGCCCAAATCAGGGTAAGAAAAGTGGGGCATTTTATCAGGTTAATCCTTAAGATTAAGAGCGTTCATTAAGAGCACATGTTGGTTTTAAGTGCTTTTAGAAAAGAAATGAACCTGTTGAGCAGGCTTTTTCTAAAGTGCGATGTGCAAGCCATCAACCATCACCATCAGCCATTAGCTATCGGCTATCAGCTATCAACCATTAGCTATCAGCTGCAGCAATCAGCCATTAACCATCGGCCATCAGCTGTCATCTGTTAGCCATTAGCTGTCATATGTCAGCTGTATAGCGGCGGTTAGCTGAGCAATTTAATGTTGTATTTATGGTTTGTGGTGCTAAAACTTTTAATCTGACGGAGAGTGACATGAGAGTATGTACTAAGGCTTTATCTTGCGTTGCTGTAGATAATTACTATGTAGTAACTACTGATTGTGATCTGCCAATTCGCATTTACTTCATGACGAAGGATATTTTACGTATTCGTGCAGGCTTTGACGGCGACTTCCAAGAGAGCTCATATTCTTTAGTGACCACCGCCTGGCCAAGCGTCACTGACGAGGTATTAAAGGACTATCGTAAGCGTGTTGAGGTGGCAGTTAGCACTTTAGAAGAAAACGATAACGAGTTCATACTGCGCTCCGAGGGCTTAATTGTCAAAATTGCCCGCGATCCTTATCAGATTACTATTTGCGATCAAAATGGAGAAGTCCTGCATCGCGATTGTGTTGACTTAGCACTTCAAGAGGACAGCAACAAGCGTCGTATTCACGTAAGTGAGATTGAGCCTACTGATGGATTCTATGGTTTTGGTGAAAAGAGTGGTGAGTTTAATAAGCTTGAAGCTTTTATGACCATGTCACCAACGGATGCTATGGGATACAACCCTCAGAAGACTGACTCACTGTACAAGCACATTCCTTTCTATGTGAAACTTAGCAAGAAGACTGGTCGTGCTTGTGGTTACTTCTACCATAGTTCTTGTGAATGCGATTTTGATATGGGCCGCCGCAAGAGCAATTACTGGCACATGCACTCTACCTTTAGAGCAAACAGCGGCGATATCGACTTGTTCTTCATTAATGGCCCTGAGGTTTCAAAGGTAGTTGAGCGTTATACCGATCTGACTGGCAAAAGCGCCATGCTGCCAAAGGCTGCCTTAGGTTACTTGGGCTCCTCAATGTACTACGCTGAGCTAGATAAGAACTGCGATGTAGCCATTGAGCAATTTATTAACAATGCCCATGAGGAAATGATGCCGATCGATGGCTTCCAGCTGTCATCTGGTTATTGCACAGCAATGACCTCAGAAGGCCTTAAGCGCTGTGTATTCACTTGGAATGATGAGCGCTTTGCTGATCCTAAGGGCTATTTTGAGACCATGGATAAGCTCGGCATTGTGGTATCTCCAAATGTCAAGCCAGGTGTATTGTGCGTACACCCTCGCATTGAAGAGATGAAGGAGAAGAATATCTTCGTGCTTGATGAGCATGAGGATAAGCCAGCTGTTGGTACCTGGTGGGGCGGTAAGGGCTACTTTGCAGACTTTACTAAGGAGAGCACTCGTAGCTATTGGAAGCAGCTGCTTAAAGATCATCTGTTTAGCTATGGCTGTTATAGCATTTGGAACGACAACTGCGAATATGACAGCTTAGTCAACAAGGATGCTCGTATCCACGTTGAAGGCTTAGGTGGCACTATTGGTGACTATAAGTCAGTCATGAGCAATATCATGTGCCACATCACTATTGAGGCCTTACGTGAGTTCTATCCAAATAAGCGTCCATTTGTTGTGTGCCGTTCTGGTCATGCTGGTATTCAGCGTTATGCTCAAACATGGTCAGGCGATAACCTTACCTGCTTTGAGGCGCTTAAATACAACATTGGCACTATGCTGGGCATGTCTTTATCTGGTGTGGCTAACCAAGGTTCAGATATTGGCGGCTTTTACGGTATTGCTCCAAGCAAAGAGCTCTTTGTAAGATGGGTACAAAACGGTATCTTCCAGCCTCGCTTCTCCATCCATTCAGTTAATACCGATAACAGTGTTACTGAGCCTTGGATGTTTAGCGATGTTAAGCATCTCATTCGTGATGCAATTAAGCTGCGCTATCGCTTAAGCCCATATTTATACTCACTGATGTATCGCGCTCATGAGACTGGCTTGCCTTACTTTAGCCCAATGCTCATGGAGTTCCAAAATGACGCTGCTGTTTATGATGAGCAGTTCAACTTCATGCTCGGCTCAGCATTGTTAGTAGCTAATGTCTTAGAGGAAGGTCAGCAAAAGCGCACTGTATATTTCCCAAAGGGCGAGCGTTTTTACGACTTTAACACCTTCGAGTGTTTTAACGGCGGCGACACTAAGAGCTTTGATGTTTCTTTAGAAAGCATCCCAATGTTCATTCGCTCAGGTCAGATTATTCCACTTGCTGCTCACGATATTAGTAATCTACAGACTCAGCAGGTACGCTCATTAGAGATTATTTGCGCTCCAGATAAGGATGGCATGTTCTGTATGTACGAGGATGATGGCAAGTCAAATGACTACCTCAACGGTGCATATCTCAAGACCAATATCAAGATGAGTGCTGGAGATCTGACCAAGATCAGCTTTAACTATGAGGGTAATTACACCTCTTCAGTTGAAGACATCAAGCTTACCGTGATTCACAAGGGTAAATGTCCATTCTACGTAAATGTTGATGGCAATAAGCTCGAGCACTTCTTAGTGCGCTCTCACTTTGAAAAGGCTTCAAGCGGCTGGTACTACTCACAGAGCCGTCAGTGTGTTGAGGTCAAGTATCCAAACATTAAAGAAGATTATGAGGTGGTTATCTCATACGAGCCGTTTGACATGATTGGCATGTAAAAGCCAATTGTGGTCAAAAACCGCAATTTCATTCTGCTGCTTAGGCTAGTTTCAGGCGTATTTATTTAGTCCATCTTGTATGCAGTAAACCAAAGCTAAGGGTATTTAAATCAAGGGGGATGGTGCTCTTGCTTATATGTTCAATGCCTACAAATGGAGTCTATCTTATAGCCTAAGCTGCCACGAAGTTTATTAACAATCAACAAACTAAGAGTAATCAACAAACTAAGAGTAATCAACAAACATGGGTTCAAGGCTTTAGCTGAGAGCTTAAGGAGTTTGCACGCCCAAAATTTCCTAGAAATACAAAGCGTGTGGTGTTTGACGTACAAACTGATAAATGAGGCTCAAAGGCCTTGTTTTTCAGATTTGTACGCTTTTATGAGGATTGACTGATGAGAAAACTATGGCATGCGCTGTCCTTGTCGACTGCTGCAATCGCTTTGTCTGTGTCGTTAGGCGGTTGTACCGAGCAATCAGCTAGCACATCAACTGAAGCTACTTCAGAACGACCAATGATCCTAACTCTTGCTCATGGCTTATCTGAAACACATACAGTGCATATTGCTATTTCTGAGTTTGCCAAAGAGCTAGATGAGCGTACCAATGGTCGTATCAAAGTCAGAATCTTTGCTAACGGTCAATTAGGATCAGAGCTTGAGCAAATGGAGCAGGTAATGGCAGGCGTTATCTCCATGACTAAGGTAGCCTCTCCAATGCTAGCAACCTATGATGATTCATATCATACCTTTGGTCTTCCATACATCTTTAATGATACTGAGGACTTCTACAAGACCATGGATGATCCTCTGATGTATGACTTCTTTAAGTCTAGCCACGATAAGGGCTTTGTTACCCTAACTTATTACACCTCTGGTTCTCGTTCTTTTTACACTGTAAATAAGCCAATTCGTACCCCTGCTGATTTAAAGGGCATGAAGATTCGTGTTCAGGATATGAAATCACAGACCGAGATGGTATCAGCCATGGGCGGTACTCCAGTTGCGATGGCTTACGGTGATGTGTTCACCTCCTTACAAACTGGTGTGATTGATGGAACTGAGAACAACGAAACAGCTCTGACCTTAGGTAAGCATGGTGAAATCTGTAAGGTTTACTCAACCGATCAGCACGCCATGATCCCAGATGCATTAGTAATTTCATCCAAGGTATGGGACAACATCAGCCCTGAGGATCAAAAGATCATGGTAGAGGCAGCTCGTAACTCTACAGTGATGCATCAGGGAATTTGGGATAAGTCTGTAGAAGATGCCATTGCAGAAGCTAAAGCCAAAATGGGTGTTACTTTTATCAATGATATTGATAAAGAGGCTTTTAGACAGGCAACTGCAGATATGTTGGTTAAGTACTCAAAAGAGTACGCCGGTGTAGAAAAGATGCTTAATCTCATTGACACCATCCGCAGCCAAAATGCCACAAGTGACGCTGCATCAGTCAATTAAGGAGGCCTAAGTCATGTATCAATTTTTAGTTAAGACTAAGGCTGCTATCAATTTAGTCTTGTCTACTTTATGTACCGTGTTATTGGTCTTCATGACCTTCTTGGTTATTTGGCAGGTGTTTACACGTTATGTGTTAAATGACCCAGCATCATTTACTGAAGAGTTAGTGCGTTATTCACTTATCTGGACTGGCTTTATCGGTGCAGCCTATGCCTTCTCAACTAGAGAGCATATGGCTCTTACCTTCCTGCGTGACAAGCTCGATGAGTCCAATATTAAGCGTCTAAAGGTTGCTGTGGATGTAGTGATCTTATTGTTTGCGCTGGCCATTTTAGTTATTGGTGGTACCAAATTAGCCATTGCTGCTTCTATGGAGTACTCAGCATTATTGGGCTTCCCACGTTCTTTAGTGTATTCCATGGCCCCAATTTCAGGCGTGTTCATTGTGATCATTCAGATCATCAATATCTACGAAGATGTCACTGGAGTTAGCCTCTCTAACAAACAAGATACTCAAACTAAGGAGGACAAGTAATGTCTATTGCATTAACGGCAGTTATATTATTCTGCATGTTCTTCATACTACTTGCTCTGAGCGTACCAGTTAGTGTCAGTATTGTCTTAGCATCAGTAGTTACAGGCTTATCCACTTTAGGTTGGGATCAGCTAAGCTTCATCATCATGCAAAAGATGAATTCTGGTGTAGAAAGCTTCTCCTTGCTTGCTGTACCTCTGTTCATTTTGGCTGGCAATATCATGAACAATGGCGGTATTGCACGTCGCATGATTAACTTTGCCAAACTGTTCTGCGGTTTTATTCCTGGCTCTCTTGCTCAGACTAACGTGCTTGGCAATATGCTCTTTGGCTCTCTTGCTGGTTCTGCTGTAGCTGCAGCTTCAGCTATGGGCGGCTCTATTGCTCCTATTCAAAAAGAAGAGAAGTACGACATGGCTTTTGCCACTGCCGTAAATATTGCCTCAGCTCCAACAGGTCTGTTAATCCCTCCAACCTCAGCTTTCATCGTGTACTCAACTGTAGTTGGTGGTGTATCAATCTCAGCTCTGTTTATGGCAGGCTATGTGCCAGGTATCTTAATGGGTCTTGGCGTTATGCTGGTAGCCTATCTGTATGCACGCTCTAAGAAGTACCCAACCACAGGTATCGTTCCAGCTAAGGTAGCTTTAAAAGTTACTTTAGATGCTATGCCAAGCTTTGCCTTAATTGTCATCGTAATTGGCGGTATTGTCTCTGGTGTCTTTACTGCAACTGAAGGCGCAGGTGTATGCGTAGTCTACTGTTTAGCGCTCTCTTTTATTTACCGCTCAGTTACTCTCAAGTCATTGACCAAGATCTTAGTAGATAGCGCTTGCGTATCTGGCATCATCTTATTCTTGATCTCAGCTTCTTCAGCAATGTCATGGGTGATGGCTTTCTCTGGCATTCCAAGTGCCATTGCAGATGCACTGATGAGCTTTAGTGATAATAAGTACGTAATTTTCTTACTTATTAACATCATTCTTCTGGTCATTGGTATGTTCTTAGACATTACACCAGCGATCTTAATCTTTACTCCGATCTTCTTACCAATTTGCACTTCACTTGGTATGGATCCAGTGCACTTTGGTGTCATGCTGATCTTTAACATGTGCTTAGGCTCTATGACTCCTCCAGTAGGCTCTGTACTGTTCGTTGGCTGTGGTATTACCAAGATGTCAATTGAACGTGTTAGCGCCATGTTAGTGCCATACTTCATGGTGTTAATCGCAATATTGCTTTTAATCACTTATGTGCCAGATGTGTCACTGTTCATTCCTAAGATGATGGGGCTCATGTAAATAAAGATCTAAACGCTAATTAAATAACAAAATAGTGAAGGCGCTCCATCGAATAACTGATCTCCAACAGAGCGCCTTCTTTCATAAAAGCATTCATTGAAAAAAAAACTAGATCCCTCACTTACTTGTTTACAGCATGGCAATCTATTGCCTGTTTATATAGCTACTTCTTCACATAAAGTTTTGGTTGAGTTAATAAGCTCTTGCAATTAATTTAAAGACTTTAAGCAGCAAGCAGCTGACCGATAGTTCTTAAAGACTTTAAGCAGCTGACCGATAGCTCTTAAAGAGTGTTGCGCTAGAGAAAGAACAGCAATAAAAGCGCTACAACAGCATTTAGTTGTTAAGCATGTGACAGCACAGCGGCTATACAAGAATATGAACAAGGCTCTTGGACTAGTTTCATATTAGTCAGACTTGGTGAAAACCATGATTGTTAAAGATTTTGAGCGCTTATATGCAACTGACAATGGCTTTGTGGTTGCTTGCAAAGAAGCTTTGATTAAGCTTGTCTTCTTAACTGATGATATTGTCCGTATTCGCGTAAGTTTTGATGGCCGTTTTGAAGAGCACTCCTATGCTTTAGTTACCACAGCCTGGGATGATGATCTTGATGAGCTGTTTAAAGATGAGCGTAAGCGTATTGAGGCTGTAAAAGTAGAGCCTGCAGTTTTAGATAAGAGCATTGAGTTTGAAACTAAGTCTATTAAGCTTATTCTCAATAAACATCCACTTTCTTTCTCTATGCTCGATAAGCAGAGCAATAAGGTTGTTTACTCTGATCTTAAAGAGCGTGCTTATGAGCAAGATCATTTAGGTCGTCTCTTCCACTACAGTGCAATTGATCCAAAGTATGATCACTTCTTTGGTTTTGGTGAGAAAACTGGCCACTTAGACAAGAAGGGCCGCCATATGCGTACTTGTCCAAAAGACGCTATTGGCCATGATCCAGAGTTTGGTGAGCCACTTTACAAGCACATTCCTTTCTATTTACGCGTCAATGAGTTAACTAAGTCATACGTGGGATTGTTCTATAACAATAGCCATGACTGTGTCTTTGACATGGGCAATGAGCGCAGTGGCTATTGGGATCCTTATTGCTACTATCAAGTTGATGGCGGTGATATCGATCTTTTCTTAATCAATGGTCCAAGCATTAAGCAGGTAGTAGAGCGTTATACATATTTAACTGGTACTACCACTATGCCTACTATGCAGTCATTGGGCTTTACTTCATCAACTATGTACTATGCTGAGCTTGATAGTCATTGTGATGAGGAAATTTACAAGGTAGTAGACAAGCACTTAGATGAAGATCTGTACATAGATAATTTCTGGCTCGCAAGTGGTTATAGTGCAGGTGAAAAAGACAAGCTTAGATACACCTTCAACTGGAACCATATCCGTTTCCCTGATCCAAAGGCATTTTTTGCTACCTTAAATAGCAAAGGAATCAACGTTATCCCAAATTTAAAGCCTGGCGTCTTGATGGGTCATCCATATAAGCAGTACTACATTGATGCCGATGCTTTAGTGAAGGTAGCTGCAGACAAAGATAGACAGCCAAAGTTTGACCATAATGTAGCCATTGACGGAGCCTTATGCTGCTCTGAAGATGTTGCAAGCAATTTAGCTGTTGATCAGAACTACATTGGTCGCTGGTGGGGTGGCCCTGGCTATTTTGTCGATTTTACTGGACCAAAAGGCCGTAATGCATGGGCACATTTACTTGAGGAAAACATCCTCAAGATGGGCACCAAGACCGTATGGAACGACAATAACGAATTTGATGGTGTTGAAGATCGCAATGCTTGTGTATGCGCAGAAGGTCGTGGCGGCACTATGGCTGAATACAAGCCAATTCAGTCATTAATGATGGCATATACTGGCAAGCAGGCCATTGCCAATGTCTATCCAAATGAGCGTCCTTACATCATCAATCGTGCTGGTTATTCTGGTATTCAGCGTTATGCTCAAGTATGGGGTGGTGACAACCTTACCGATTGGCGTACCTTAAAGTTTAATGTAGCAACTATCTTAGGCATGGGCTTAAGCGGTGTTGCTAACACAGGCAGTGATATTGGTGGCTTTGCCGGCCCTGCTCCTGAAGGTGAGTTACTGCTGCGCTGGATTCAAAATGGCATTTTCCAGCCACGCTTTACCATGAACTCAGCTAACAATGACAATACTGTAACTCAACCTTGGATGTATGGTGAGTACTTGCCTCAGATTAAGCAAGCTTATGCTTTACGCTATTTTTACTTAATCTACTTGTACTCCTTAATGCGTCAGGCAAATTTAACTGGTGAGCCAGTATTGCGTCCTCTGTTCTATGAGTTTGAGCATGATTTACAAGCGCTAAATGATCGTAACCTCACTTTCATGTTTGGTCCATATGTATTAGTGGCCAATGTTCTTGAAAAAGGCCAGAGACAGCGTCCAATTTACTTACCATCAGGCCATACTTGGTATGACATGAATGACAATTACAAGGCCTATGAGGGTGGTCAGACTATCTACTATGAGGTAGATGATGATTCTATTCCTATGTTCTTAAAGGACGAGGCAATCTTAATTGCAAGCAAAGACATCAAGCGCATTGTCTTTGACAAAGTTAAGACCTTAGATATCACTGTTGCAGCAACTAAGCCTTTAACTGCTGCAGCAACAGGACTTACTAGTGCTGAGCAATTATTAAAATATCAAAGTGAGCATAATCAAGGTACTTTCTACTTTGATTACTACGAAGACGATGGACACACCAAAGACTTTGAAAAAGGTGTCTATGCTAATACTCGCATTAGTGTCAGCACTGGTGAAGTCATGGAGATTAACTTTAAGAAGACTGGATCATATGAGCACTCTTACCAAAAGTTAAATCTTACTGTGCTGTCTCCATTTAAGGGTGCTTTATTCGTAAGCTGTGCAGGTGTGCAGCTCAAGCGTTATTTAGTTCCTGATGAGTTTGATAAAGCCGAGAGTGGTTGGTATTACAACCTGTCAAGTCGCACCATTCAAATCAAGTGCGACCGTGCTAAGTCAGATGACTACTCCATTATTGTTTCTACCAAGAACTTCGATCTTATTGGTATGGAAAACAACGGCTAAAGCTCAGCTCACATAGCAAAGAACGGCTAATACCGGTTCACATAGCAAAGAACGGCTAATACCTGTTCACATAGCAAAGAACGGCTAATACCTGTTCACATAGCAAAGAACGGCTAATATCTGTTCACATAGCAAATACCTCAAACCATACAAAGTCGTCTAAGAGGTGTCTATTGATGCTATTGCGCATTAATAGATGCTTTTTAGGCGGCTTTTTTTGATCTAAGGTTTTGATCCGTTTATGGATCATTCACAACATGGGCGGGCGCTGCCATCTTTGAAAAGGCTCAACATTAAGTAGAAGTCGAGCTTGTAAACTTAAAGCTTAGATCCCAAACTGCTTTTGCATTGTTAGATGGATGTCTATTTGTCAGTCTTATTTGTGGTTTCTTTATTACTATTGCTTGCTTGTGCTTTTTGGGCAGCCTTGGCATCGCGCTTTTGCTGTAAGAAACGCTCAATAGCATCAGCACGATCGACGTACTTGCTGTTGCCGCTAGTGTTCTGAGATACCTTTGAGATGATATAGGACATCATGATCGTTACTTCCTCATAGTTAGAGCAAAGGATGCTTGCATATTGTTTGAGCAAACGGAGGTTTCATTGTAGTGACAAAGCATAGCAGCAAGACAGCAACTGACAAAAATTGTTAACTTAAAATCGCGTATGAATCACATTCATGCAGTGGATAACGTCAATTTCAGTTGATGGATTTTATTTAAGGCAGTATCGATGGATCGCGTCTTAGAGAGCTGATTTTTTACAGCCGAAAATTGTGATGGAGGTTATAAAACTAGCATCTTGATTATGTAAATTGCACCATCGATGGATAGAGCATAATCAGGCAAAAAATAAATATTGTATACTTCCATACTAGTAGGTTAGATAAAAGTTCTTTAAGCCTATAGTGCATATACATCGCATCTATAGTGCATTACAACAGCAAACATACATAAGGAAGTAGCCATCTGGCTACAAGAGGTAAGGTTTGGCTCAAGCGTTAATCGCGCTTACATAAAAACGCTTGAGCTGAACTTTTTGGCTGTAATGCATTGCAATGCATTAGCGCTTACTGCCCATGAGCTCATTCATGTGCTTGCCCATGATCTTAGGTATGTATTCGCCCATTAGTTTAGGCATGTTGTAACTTGGCTATTTGGCTAGGTTGGGGCCTGAGAGCTTTTATTTATCATGCATGACTATACGTTTTTACTTGTGCCGCTAGCTATTGGCTGTTGCATAAGGTGCTTGGGTTGTGATGTGTTGACCTTAGGATAGATGTAGGCACTTTGAATACTTACGTATTTGAAAGACCTTGAATGAGGTGTTGCTAATGAATGCTCTGGTAATCAATGATCGTGATAATGTGGCAGTGGCTCTGCAGGATTTAACTGCTGGTCAAGAGATTCTTTTATCTGATCGTAAAGTTATTCTGTGCGATGACATTACTCGCGGTCATAAGTTTGCTTTAGACAATATCAAGGCAGGCGAGCCTATCATCAAGTACGGCTACTCTATCGGTAACGCAAAAGTTGATATTCCACAAGGCTCCCACATTCATAGCCACAATTTAAAGACAGCTTTAGATGGTGTTAAGGACTATAGCTTTGACAAGGTAGAGGAAGCAAAGCTTCCTCATGTAGAGCGTACCTTTGAAGGCTATGTACGTAGCAATGGTGATGTAGGTATTCGTAATGAAATCTTCATCATTCCAACAGTATTTTGCGTAAATAACATTGCACGCGTACTTGAGAAGTATGCCAACGACCGTATTAAAGAGCTAAATATTGATAATGTTGATGGCGCTCTGGCGCTTACCCATCCATACGGCTGTTCACAGATGGGAGAGGATCAAGAGAGTACACAACGCGTACTTGCCTCATTATCTAAGCATGGTAACTGCGGTGGAGTCCTCGTTTTAGGTCTGGGCTGTGAAAATAACAATATCAATGTTTTCAAAGAGTATTTAGACCTCGATGATGACCGCATTGTCTTTTTAAATACTCAAGACTCAGATGATGAGATTGACGATGGCTATCAGCTCATTGATGAGCTTATTAATAAAGCATCTAAGTGCCAGCGTCAGAGCGTACCTTTATCTCGTCTGCGCATTGGTCTCAAGTGCGGTGGTTCAGATGGCTTGTCAGGTATTACCGCTAATCCGCTTATCGGAAGACTTAGCGATGTAGTTGTTGGTGCAGGGGGAACTTCAGTTATGACTGAGGTGCCTGAGATGTTTGGTGCTGAACAGCTACTCATGAATCGAGCCAAGGATAATGCCACCTTTGAAAAGTGCGTTAACCTCATCAACAACTTTAAGAATTACTTTATCTCACATGGACAGGTAGTATCTGAAAACCCAAGCCCAGGTAACAAGGCAGGTGGTATTACTACCTTAGAAGATAAGTCTTTAGGCTGTGTACAAAAGGGCGGTAGTGCCTGTGTTTCAGATGTACTTTGCTATGGCCAAATGCTCAGCTCTAATGGACTTAACTTACTCGAGGCTCCTGGCAATGATGGTGTAGCCTCAACTGCCTTAGCTGCAGCAGGCTGTCATTTAGTGCTGTTCTCAACAGGTCGTGGTACTCCATTTGCCACTGCTGTGCCAACAGTAAAGATCTCTACTAATAGCGAGCTTTATCAAAAGAAAGGCGCTTGGATTGATTTTAATGCAGGTTCCATTGTTGAGGGTAAGGACTTTAAGACCCTCACTGATGAGCTCCTTGATTATGTAATCGAAGTTGCCTCAGGAAAAATGACCAAGTCTGAAAAGATGGGCTATCACGAGATCGTCATCTGGAAAGATGGCGTCACCATGTAAGTCAACAAATCTTTTATCTTGAGTTTGTAGAGGGCCGCTTTTTAGCGGCCTTTTTCCGTCTAAAGCACACGCCCCCGATTGCTAAGCCTATAGCATACGCTCCTGATTGCTAGGCCTAAAGCCGGTGCTTGCAAATGTCTGTATTAAGCGAAAAGCACCTGAGTGTTGGGACTAAAGCACACGCAGCCGATTGCTAGCCTAAAGCAGTTGCTTGTAAATGTTGTGGTTAAAGCAAATGCATCCGATTGCTATGTCTAAAGCAAGTCTTTGCAAAAATTTGCAGTACTGTTTCATAAAGTAGAGCAATAGAGTGTAGTTTTTTAGGTTTATGTAGTCTAAATCTGGTGCATGCTAGTGGAGAGCATGGTTCTATTTGTTACTGCATCTATCCGTTAAAATAGGTATCAATGGCCTATAAACAACCTTAAAATGAGCTCTTAGTAAACATGATTTGGTATAGGTTTATATAGTGGATAAATGTATGCACTTACATATGAAATAAAATATCTAAGAGCGTGATGCAGTTTGCAAAATCATGGATATAATTACAGCAAAAGAGAGCAATCACAGTCTGTTTTTATTCGTTTACATAAGTCACTGGTTAATTAAGTTGCAATGCCTCTTTTAGGTATTAACAAGCAACTTGTGCTCATACCAATTCTCAATTCATTGCGTAAGTACATGGAGTAGATGCAAATCAAGCGCACAACTCTATGTTTAGGATTTATCGAGTAGAGCCTCAATCACTGCTAAGCTATTTGACATAAATAATGGCAGCTCGTCTCTTCATGGTTTGCCTTGAGATTCAGGCACAGTGAAAGCAAAAGATATAGCTAGCGTGATACAGGCAGATGCTCACATTGTTAGTGCTAATTAAGTATCGATGAGTACCACACAAATCAAACATGAAGGTGCTAGTGTGCCAACTAGCCGTGAACAAGAATTGGCACAAATCGCCCTGCGTTCAAGCTCATTAACTGAGGCATTAGCCAAGCTTGATAGCGCCAATTTAAAAGCTGCACTTGCCGAGTCATCAAATCGTGGAGCATCGGAGTTTGATGCTTTTGAAGCTTCATTTCCAGCTGGCAGTGATGGAGCCGAGGTTGCTTGGACTTTTGATGATGACAATGAGAGCGAGCTAATAGATCTCATTGCTGCTAAAGTTGGTGCTCAAGCTGCAGCTCCCATCGTTGTTTCAAGTAATACTCAAGCTTTAGAGGCTGCTCAAGTTGCAGCTATTATGGCAGCTGAGGCTGGTGCAGATAAGCCACTGCAAGAGGCGGCTGCTGTGGCCGCCGCAGCTGCTGCAGCTGGTAATAGCAATATCGGTGTGGCCGTATCAACTCCTGATATTCACCTGTCTAATAATGCTAGTGCCGCTGAGGTTAAAAAGCTCTCTGAGGAGCTGGATAACAGTATTAACAAGCTCGATCTTGAGACTCCTCAGCGCTCATTGTTGTCACTGACCTGGCCAATCTTCATTGATCTTGCCTTAAACTTTGCCACTTTGATCATCAACACCATCATGGTGGGCATGGTCTCGGTAAAGGCTGTTGCAGAGCTTACTATTGGTAATCAGGTCTTTGATTTAGCTCTGATCATTTTCAACTTCTTCAATATCGGCGTGTGCGTTGTTTGTGCCCAAGCATTAGGAGCTAACAATAAACGCTTAGCACGACGCATTATTCACATTGGTCTGGGCGTTAACCTCATAGTGGGTACTTTAGTATCGCTGGTCATCTTCTTAAGTGCCGGACTGATTGTTGATGTAATGCGTGTACCTGAAGAGATTGCTGAGAGTTCTCATAATTATCTAAAGATTCTCTCTTTATCCTTCTTGCCACTGTCAATTTGCTTAGTGAGCTCTGCTATCTTACGTGCGCATAACTGTACTCGTGATGCCATGTATATCTCGCTGCTCATCAACGTGCTGACAGTATTTGGTAACACCTTATTCTTATTTGGTCACTTCGGCGTTCCAGTAATGGGCGTAGAGGGTGTAGCGATCTCCACTGTAATTGGTCGTACTATTGCAGCCATCGTGTTTGTACCACTGGTTATCAAGCGTACCCGTACTCGCCTCATTCCACGCTTTATGTTCGTGTTTAGAAAGAAGGTTATTGCCTCGATTTTAAACATCGGTCTGCCTGGTGCGGGCGAAAATCTCTCTTGGCATACTCAGTACATGTTCATGACTGGTGTGGTTGCTTCTATGGGCGCTATGCAGTTAGCTACTCATGGTATCTACTTCCAGATTGTGCAAGTAATGATGATCTTAACTGCCTCTATCGGTATGGGTACTGAACTATTAGTGGCTCACTACACAGGTGCAATGCGTCTTGATTTAGCTAACAAGCAGCTGATTCGCTCAGTGATCGTAGGTGAGGTGGTTACTTTCTTCTTAACCTTCTCTATGCCTTTAGGTACTGGCGCACTGCTTATTGGTATCTTTACCGATAATCAAGAGGTACTGATGCTTGCCTCGTCCTTGTTCTTATTAACTGTATTCATGGAGCCTGGACGTATCTTAAACATCATTATCATTAACTCCTTAAGAGCCACAGGCGATACCAAATTCCCTGTAGTAATGGCGGTTATCTCCATGTGGGGTATCTCTGTACCACTAGGCTATTACTTAGGCGTTACTTTAGAGATGGGCATTTTAGGTGTCTGGCTGGGTTTTGCTGCTGACGAATGGGTTCGTGGTATTGCCATGCTGCTGCGCTGGAAGTCAGGTGCCTGGCGTGCTGCAGCTAAGCGAATCTACGAGGAAACTCTTTCTCAAGAAAAAGATCGCGCTAAGCTCAAGCATGCTTCAGTAGAAGCCTAGAACTACACAATTACAAGGATGCATAGGCCTGTGCAGCAAAGGATTGGCCTGTGCAGCAAAAGATTAGCGTATGCCTAAAGCAAGGTATAAGCATAAACAACTATAGCTAGGCATCAATTTAGAGTTCTAGAGCATGGCAGTAGCCTAGGCAACTGCAGCTAGGCACGCTTAGCATGGCCTTGCTTTGCCTAGCTTGCCTAGGCACGAGCTTTGGCGTGCAAGCGTCATGATCTGCATAGGAACTCATGGTTCATAAGAGCGAGCTGAGGGGCCTTAGTGGTCTTATCAGGGTGCGGTGACCATCAAATTTATGCACAAAAAGTGATCAACGGCTTTTTGCTCGCTTATGGTGAGATCGTAGAAAGATCTTACACAATGCTTGTAAAGATCGGGCTTGTAAAGGCTTTTAGGGTCATTTCATCTCTTTTGATGCTTGCCTTATTTGGGAGCATGATTTGTGACATAGCGCACTTTTATAAAGTGCCTTGCATATAATATGAGGGCGCTTTGTTGCGGATGTGTAACATGCACTTAACTAAGTCTTTTCACAGATTACAAAAGTAAGTGTGTGAAGATTATTGTTGATTAGTTGCTTGTTAGACACTAATAACACTGCAACAGTGTATCTTGTAGTAATACTGTTGCTTTGTCATTTATTAACAGGACTACATTGCTGTCAAGCATAATGCACGTACTGTATTCATACATGTGCTTAAAGAGAGATAACAAACTTTATCTTAGTGATAGGTTCATCCCTTGCTCTTAAGTACAGCCTGTTGAGGGCGTATGTTTACATAAGCTTAAGACAGTATTGTGTACAAGCTAGCTTTGGCTTTATATGCTCAAGCTTAGTTTGGTGAAAACCTGTAAGCGCAAGCTTAGGGCAATTCATGCATTGAGCTAAGAAGTTTCTTAGCGTATTCAGGAAGGAATCATATGTTTTTTGATCATTTGGAGTTGGCTCCTGCAGATCCGATCCTCGGCTTAACCGATACTTTCAAAGCTGACACAAATCCTAATAAGATTAATCTCGGTGTAGGCGTCTACCAGAATGAGAATGCTGTTACTCCAGTATTAAAGTGCGTCAAAGAAGCTGAGAAGATCCTTCTTGAGACTGAGCAGAGCAAGTCTTACTTACCAATCTCAGGTCTTCCTGAGTACGGTCGTTTTACTCGTGAGCTCATCTTCGGTAAGGACAGCCCATTAGTAGACGACGGTCGTGCTGTTACCTGCCACACTCCTGGTGGTACCGGTGCTATCCGTATTGCCGCTGACTTCTTATATCAGCAGCACGTAACTCAGCGTGTTTGGATCTCTGATCCTACCTGGGGTAACCACTTCCAGATCGTTGAAGCTGCTGGCTTAAAGACTGAGCGTTATCCTTACTACGATCGCGTTAACCACTCTTTAGCTTTTGAGCGCATGCTCGACACCTTAGAGCAGGCCTCTGAGGGTGATGCAGTTATTCTGCACGGCTGCTGCCACAACCCAACTGGTATCGATCCAACCCCAGAGCAGTGGGATGAGTTAGCTGCTTTCTTAGCTAAGAAGAAGTTACTGCCTATCGTTGACTTTGCTTACCAGGGCTTTGGTAATGGTCTTGAAGAGGATGCTTACGGCTTACGTAAGATTGTTGAGCTCAACAGCGAAGTTATCATTTGCTCTTCATTCTCTAAGAACTTTGGCATGTACAACGAGCGTGTTGGTGCTTTAACTTGCGTTGGCGCTAACAAGGAAGCTGGTACCAAGGCTTTATCTCAGATTAAGCTTGCTATCCGCTGCGCTATTTCTAACCCACCAGCTCACGGTGAGAAGGTAATCATCACTGTATTATCTAACCCAGAGTTACGTAAGATGTGGGAAGACGAGCTTGCTGAAATGCGTGAGCGTATGCACCGCATGCGTCTGTTATTAGCTGACAAGCTCAAGGAAAAGGATGCAGGTGACTTTGACTTCATCACCAAGCAAAACGGCATGTTCTCATTCTCTGGTCTTTCAAAGGAGCAGGTTGAGACCTTACGTGCAGGCTATGGCATCTACATTGTAGGTTCAGGCCGTATCTGCGTTGCTGGCATTAACGACAACAACATCGAGTACTTAGCAAACGCTATTGCCAACGTTGTTTCTCATTAATTGAGCAAAATATTTAGCCCATGCAAAGATAAGCAATCTTAATGCATGAGCAAAAGCGCCTCATGAAAAAATGCCATGAGGCCTAAAACAATAAGCCCTGACTAGTTAAGCGCTAGTCAGGGCTTTTGTCTTTGGAGTAAGCTCCAATAAAAATAGAAATGCTCATCAGCCCCACAAATAGCAAAGGCTTAATGCTTAAGCAAGGCGAGCAAGACTTATTTGACGCTTGCCGTGTAACAATAACTAGACACTAGTGCCATCACAAGAACTCAATACGTGCCAAGTCACAAGAAGAAGACACTTGCGCAGCTGCAAGAGCTAGCGGCTTACAAAGTTGCAAGAACTAGCAGTTTGCGAAGTAGCAAGAGTTAGAGTCAGGGCTCTTAGCTATAACTAGCGGTTTGTGAAGTCGCAAGATTAGAGGCTGGGCTCGTAGCAATAACTTAGACAATAGGATCGTCAAATGAGGAGCCGTCTGTCATTTGCTTGCGCAGCTCATCCACAGTATCACGAATTGCAATACCATCGGTAGTGGCTGTAGCAGAGCCAGTAGCTACTGCCATCATGGCAGCACTCTTAAGATTATGGTTGACGATATAGTCAGCGAGGAATCCAGAGATCATAGAGTCGCCAGCGCCAGTCCTATCAATCATCTCTCCGCCTGGAGCTGCAATACGGGTGGCATTGCCATCCTCATCTAAGAATACAGCACCGTACTTACCAATAGAGACAAGAATGTTGCGAGCGCCTTCTTCTTGTAGCTTGTAACAAGCATTAAGCACGTCTTGGCCATTGTGAAACTGCATGTTGACGTATTCTTTAAGCTCGTTAATGTTTGGCTTAATTAAGAAAGGACGGTACTTGAGGATGTACTTAAACTGATCTGCAGGAGCATCGACAATGACCTTTGGCTGTGAGTTTTCTTTTAGCGCCTCAAAGAAGATAGAGTAAATGTCGTGTGGCAGTGATGGTGGAACCATACCTGCAAGGACAAGGTAGTCATCGCTAGTTAAACCTGAAAGCTTTCTGACCATGTACTGAATATCATCAGCTGAAACTTCTGGGCCTAAGCCATTAATGGAGGTCTGCTCCGGAGTTTCCTTGATACGCACATTAATGCGGGTACGACCACGACGTACGCGCAAAAAGCCGGTCTTAACACCAGTAGCTGCAGTAAGTCTCATCAGCTCGTCGCCAGAGAAGCCTGCAACAAAGCCAAATGCAGTAGATGTAACACCGAGGTTATGCAGCATGATAGAAATGTTGATGCCTTTGCCACCAGGGCGTAACTCTTCACTTACGGCACGATTTGTTTGACCAATCGCCAAAGGATTCTGTAGTTTCATTACCAGATCCAATGAAGGCGATGTTGTTACTGTATAGATCATGGCCGTTCCCCCAGTAAAAAGTTCACACAAAAGCTAGCTCCATGCTAACACGAATAGCTTTGCATAGATGTTAAGCTCGGCAAAAAACATTTGCAGATGCAATATAACCACTTTCATAAAGCTCACATCTTTGCGATTGCTATAAGCAAAGAAAACAAAACAGCTATATGCTTATCGCATAGCTCATATTCAGGTAGCTGCCAAAAGCATCTATAAGCCTGTTGCATAGATTCTAGTCAGGTAGCCGCCAAAAGCATCTATAAGCCTGTTGCATAGATCCTAGTCAGGTAGCAGCCAAATGCATCTAGAGTCTTAGCTAATGCCCAAATGCACAGCGGCCCATATCTTATCGATATAGGCCGCCGTGAATAAATTAAATTGCTCAGAGCACTCAATCTACAATGCCAACAAGCAATATCTACTTGAAAGAGCTAGTTTCAAGATTGAGTATGCATCTTGACTGATTACTTTTATGATGATGCTGAGATTACATTGTTCCAAGTGCGAGTCATGATACGCTCAACCTCGGTTGGAGGAACAACGATATGCATACGCTTAAGAGTTTCTTTGTCGTAGTAGATGCCAGGATTACTAGTGATCTCAGGATCAACTAAAGGAGTTGCATCCTTGTTAGCGTTAGCATAGCGTACATAGTTGGAGATCTTAGCAATCACCTCAGGGCGCATGATGTAATCAAGGAAAAGATGTGCGTTATCTACATGCTCTGCATCCTTTGGAATAGCCAGCATGTCATAACCCATTAAGGCACCTTCCTTTGGAATGATATAGACAATCTCTTCGCCCTTAGCTTCTAAAGAGCGCTGATTTGCAAGCTGTGCATCACCTGCCCATGCAGGAGCAAGACAGATGTCACCAGAGGCTAAATCATTGCTGTACTGTGCAGAGTGGAAGTAACGTACATACTTGCCCATGGCGCGCATCATATGTGCTGCATCGGCATAGTCTTGTTTGTTAGTAGACTCAGGATCGCGGCCCATGTATAAAAGGGCGGTACAAAGCATGTCCGATGGGGAGTCTAAAGCTGCAACACCACAACTTTGTAACTTCTTTAAGTACTCTTCTTTAAAGAGAAGATCCCAAGAGTCAACCTTGAAGTCTTTGCCAAAAAGAGCAGCAATCTTAGTCTTGTTATAAGCAAGTCCAGTAGAGAGCTCCATGTATGGAATGCCGTAAGTATTATCTTTATCGACAGTAGCAGCTTTAGCCATCTTGTCCTCATCCATGTGGGAGAGGTTTTTAAGCTTGCTCTTGTCTAAAGGTAATAAAAGACCATTTTCGCCTAAGCGCTTAAGTACGTGAGCTGATGGGGCAATAATGTCATAGCCGCTCTTGCCAACCATGAGCTTAGCCTCAAGCACCTCGTTTGAGTACATCACATCATAGTGAATCTTGATGTTGTACTCTTTTTCAAAATCCTTAAGTACGCTTGGGTCGATGTAATCAGACCAATTAAGAATGTACAGGGAGTTTTCATCTTTCTTAACTTGCTCAGATGCAAAAACATCATTAGGCATAATGGTAGAGACGATCACTGCAGCTACGCCCACTAAAGCAGCGAGCGCAATGCGTCCTACACCATTTAAAAGTGAAAATGAATACAAAAAGGCAGCGGATGCAGTGCGTCCTGAATGACCACTTGAACCGGAACTCATATTTAACGCCCAAATATTGCAGCTCGAAAAGAGCTAGAAGATAACAAAAACATTTGCCGACATCTGCTAAAAGTGAAAGTGCATATTGTCAAAAGCGTATAGCCGTATATCTGCCAGGAATTAAGAGGCTTTGAAAACAAGCAGACGTTGTAGTCTTGCCTGAGCGCTTTTGCTGAACAAATCTCTGCATCGATAAGATGCTTTTGCAACTGAGTCAAAGAATCAGGCAATGTATGTAGATGCTGTCGCTCACCAGAAAACTAGCTAGCAGCGTTGTGCATGCATTGTCGCTCATACGTCTGTCCAAATGATGTTTGATAGTTTGGAGCGGGCGCTGTATTGGTTGCAAAGCATATGAGATGATCGACTTTGCGCCTATTTTATAGAAAAGGTTGTAAAGAGTTGAGTGCCTTGCAAAAATCCTAGTCACAACAAGTCCGATAAGATCGGGATTTAGCTGATTGTTTTGCAATTCTTTATCACCTTGATGAGTTTCATTGCACCTGAAAATACCAAAATTGCTCAATTGCACCAAAGATATGAGCTAACTATGCACACGTAAGCACAAGTACTTGAGATACCAAGATACCCATCAAAAAAATCCATAGAACCCATGCATAAATAGCAATTTGATAAAGAGAGACATGCTTAGATGAGTATTTGTTGTACCGTGCAACTTTCTGCAGACTATTAGAGTGCATTAAGCAGCAAGAGAGCAGTTTGAAACAGATAGATGTTAATTTTTTGATAGTAAGTATGTGCGCTAGTGCTCAAATCTAGACTTCAATAGCTCTAAGCAAGGCTAATGCAAAGACTAGTCTAAGTTTTTGGTGCTATGATTTTATATTATGCACAAATACTATATGCAATCAGCTAGTGCCTAGCGATTGTAAGTGCACAGTTTTTTATGTCTTAGATTGAGTTTTACACATGAGTATAGGAACAATGATCCGCAACGCAATCATTGCTGTTGTTGGTGTACTAGTTTTATGGGTCTTAGCTATAGGCCTGTTTTCATCTCCATCTAGCAATCCATACAAGCCAGAGACACTTGCCCCAGAGGCAACTGATCAAGAGCGTGCCACTGTAATGGCAAATGCAGTTAATTACGCACTGCAAGATCAGCTAGGCTCTCTGTTTGGCTTCTTGCCAAACGATCTGATTGCTCCATGGGTTGTCGATAACACCGTTAACTATCAGATGGGTGTTATCTATGCAACTCGTCCGGCATCAGAAGTTATCTCTAACGATGTAGCCCGCTATGGCAACCGTGACACCATCGATCCTCGTTTAGCTGACGCTACCTCACGTTTCTTCAGCTACTCTGAAAAGGTTTGGGGCTTCTTATTCATCTATGATGCTGAAGGTAAGTACAAGGCCGGTATCAAGAACTGGGAAGCATGGGCAAAGTCTATCGGTACAAATGCCAAGAATGCTGGCGTATTCAACATGAAGTCTGATGACGTTTACAACATCATCAAGTACTGCTTAGTTATGACCGACTATGCCTTAGGCGTTCTGAACAATACTGACGTTGGCCACTTCAAGACTGATAACAACGTTTACTATGCTAAGGGTGTTTGCGCTGTAACTGCCAACATCTTCCGTGCTCTTATTGCTGTTGACTCTTCAGTTGTAGATCGTGGTGGTGTTGAGAATGTTAATGAAGCTTTACGTCGCTTTGATATGATTGAAGAATTCAATCCAGTCTACGTAATGGCAGGCGGTAACCAGGTTGGTGATGCAATGCTGCCAAACCACACTGCTGCTTTAGCCCGTCACATTGACGTTGCTAACAACCGTATTGCAGATATCTTAGCTGCAATGGCTCGTTAGTCAGTAACTTCATGAGCCAAAGGCCTTAAGGTTTTTGAGCTCATCCTTTCCTTACTCAGGGATTCATCAATTTTATCCTCGATGGATCCCTGGAAAATCCCATACAAATCATTAAAACCCCTCCATAACAATATCCTTAGCTATCCACCAAAAGCGCTAAGCTCATTCACTTCAAACCACAAGCGATAAGCGCCTTAACTCTAAAAGTAAAAGCGCATTCAAGCCAAACGCGTTAAGTTCTTCTACTCAAAGATCACTGCCTAAAAGCTCATTCAGTAAAACCAGCGCTGTGTACAAGTTGATGACTATCTTGCATCTATTCAATCCAATACCTTCTTTAAAAAGCAAGCTAATTTGTAGTTAACAAAACAAAGGCAATTTATGTTATTGGTGTTGTATCTATCGGGTCAATTTTATGTTGTCTAATAGACCATCATGATAAAGCGCTTTGCCTTTTTGCATCTATAGTGAAGCTTATCTGATTAACATCGATCTTCTATGGCGAAATTGTAAAATTTTGTTGTATCTATGAAAGTAAAGCAAAATAAGCAATTATTGGAAAAAAGTTAACTTCGTATCACCCATGCCGTATTTATAGTTAGAAGGTTATAGCGACTAAGTTCAAGCTAGCCTTAACAGAATTCCAGACTACTTGACTGTTGAGATTTGAAGCAAAAGTTATCTCCAGAAGTTAGTCACAAAGAATAAAGGGTCTATCATGGCAGTATATGTAAATACCAATTACAGCGCTCTTCAGGGCCAGCGTTACCTCGGCAATGTCCAGAACCAGCTCACTACTACATACCAGCGCTTATCAAGCGGTATGCGTATTAACAGCGCCAAAGACGATGCTGCCGGCCTCCAGATCGCCGATCGTTTAACCTCCCAGATCAACGGCCTCAACCAGGGTAACCGTAACGCCTCCGACGGTATTGCATTAGCTCAGACTGCAGAGGCAGGTATGGACGAGATCTCTGGCATGCTCCAGAAGATTCGTACTCTTGCAGTACAAGCCTCTAACGGCACTAACACTATGTCTGATAAGCAGGCTTTATCTAAGGAAGCAACTGCATTAGCTACTGAAATTACCCGTATTGCTAAGCAAACCACCTTTGCTGGCAAGTCTATTCTTAATGGCGGTCAAGCAAACTCTATTTCCCCAGAGGCAGATCCTACAAAGGCTGGCAAAACTCAGTCAATCACTCTTCAGGTGGGTTCAAATAAGGGTGATGTAATTAGCTTTAATCTTGAAAACTTAGTATTTTCTAAGATCGGCGTAGATGGCGGTGTTGATGCAGGTAAGTTTGCCGATAACAAAACTGCTTTTGCTAAAGAAACTGCTGCAGGTGTGGTTGCTGTTAACTTCTCTGTTGCAGGAGCCCCACAAGATATTATCGGCTTTATGGATCAAATGATTGCTTATGTTGATGGTAAGCGCGCCGATTTAGGTGCCATCCAAAATCGTCTTGAGAGCTCTATCCGTAACCAGTCTAACGTTGCAGCTAACGAAGCTGATGCTCGTTCCCGTATCCGTGATGCTGACTTTGCTGAAGAGTCTGCAAACCTCACTCAGCAGAACATCATCCAGCAGGCTGCTTCATCAATGCTGATGCAGGCTAACACCCGCCCTCAGCTTGGCTTAAGCCTCTTAGGCTAATAGCTCTTTAAGCTAAAGATTTGAGCTTTATGCTCTTTAAGGAGACCCCCGCAATTGCGGGGTTTTCTGCTTCTAGGAGTGTTGATGTTAAACATTCATTATCTTTCTAGATGAAAGTGATTTCCTGAGGCAATATTCGATTAGATAATTAGCAGACAGGGTCGTGAAGTAGACTCTGCAAAACAGAATTCAAGTGCTCTTTAGTCAGCGGCCGGGCCCTCCTGACATAGTTCATAGCGATTGCTATATAGAGCAAAAAGCATCTTAGGAGAAAGGCCATGGCAGTATATGTAAATACCAATTATTCCGCCCTTCAGGGTCAGCGTTACCTCGGCAATGTCCAGAACTCTTTGACCACCACATACCAGCGCTTATCAAGCGGTATGCGTATTAACAGCGCCAAAGATGACGCTGCTGGCCTCCAGATCGCCGATCGTTTAACCTCCCAGATTAATGGCCTCAACCAGGGTAACCGTAACGCCTCTGACGGTATCGCTTTAGCTCAGACTGCTGAAGCAGGCATGGATGAGATCTCAGGTATGCTTCAGAAGATCCGTACTTTAGCAGTACAAGCTAGTAACGGAACAAATACCATGGAAGATAAAATGGCTTTGTCAAAAGAAGCTTCTGCATTAGCAACTGAAATCACTCGTATTGCTAAGCAAACTACTTTTGCAGGAAAGAGCATTCTCAATGGTGTTAAAGAGGCTAATAAAAACAACACCATTTTCTCTGCAGCTGCTGCTGGTGATGTTGGTAAGGCTGGTACAGTTACTCTGCAGGTCGGATCAAACAAGGGTGATACCATTAGCTTCCAATTAGATAACTTTGTGTTCTCAAAAATTGGTGTTGATGGTGGTGTAGATCAGGCAAAGTTTGGTGATGCAACTAAGGCATTTACAAAAGAAGATGCTAATGGCGCTGTAAAGGTAAACTTCTCAGTAGCTGATGCTCCTCAAGATATTATCACTGCTATGGATCAGATGATTGCGCAGGTTGATAGCAAGCGTGCCGATTTAGGTGCCATCCAAAATCGTCTTGAGTCATCTATCCGTAACCAGTCTAACGTTGCAGCCAATGAGGCTGACGCTCGTAGCCGTATTCGTGATGCTGACTTCGCTGAAGAGTCTGCTAACTTATCACAGCAGTCAATCATTCAGCAGGCCGCTGCTTCCATGCTGATGCAGGCTAATACCCGTCCTCAGCTTGGCTTAAGCCTCTTAGGCTAATAGCTATCTAGCTTCTGCTCGCTTGAGCAGGCTCAAAGATCTTTTTTAAGATTAATATGAAGGGCAGCCGTATGGCTGCCTTTTGCGTTTTTGAGGGGGTGTTTTTGATTTTTCAGTTGCTAGATGGTGTGGCATTCTAAAATCTATGCTATCTGCCTATAATCTGACTATGTTTCATGTCGTATACTATGCTGTAGTTAAGAGCTGATGCTAGTTGAGCATGTGCGTTTGTTTTGGCAAATGTTTTGCTCAAGTTTTTGCTAAAGTTTTAGCTAATGTCTTAGCTCGTTAGGCCTCTTGATGAGGTTTTGAGCTTGTGTCTTTAGGCTTATTGATTCTTGCAGGAGGTTATCGTGGAGCGAATATGGCGCTTTTTTGAACATTTGATTCCACCATTCCCATCTGCGCTCAAAGGAGAACCGCCTAAGGGCCTGATTCGTTTCATCCTTTTCTACACTAAAGGTCTGTGGCCGTTTCTAGCCATCATTGCCTTTTTGACCTCATGCATGGCTGCAGGTGAAGCTCTGTTCTTTATCTGTCTAGGCCTGCTCGTTGATTGGACTCAATCCTCTTCCCCATCTGAATTCATTCAAAACCATGGCACCAATCTGATGTTGATGGTGATCGTGGCAGGCATTGTTTTGCCTGTAGCTACAGTGCTGCATTCGCTCTTGCTGCGCCAAACGGTTTCGTCTAACTACCCAATGCAGATTCGCTGGCAGGTGCATCGCTATCTTCTAGAGCAGTCATTATCGTTCTTTACTGAAGAATTTGCAGGCCGCATTGCCAACAAGGTAATGCAAACTGCCATGGCGGTGCGTACCTCGGTACTCAAGCTCATGGACGTATTGGTCCACTTAATGGTTTATTTTGCGACCATGGCGTGGATGCTTGCAGATGCTGATCTGTATTTAGCCATCCCTCTGATGGTATGGCTAGTTCTCTATCTAAACGCGGTATTTATCTTTATTCCTAAGCTACGCCGCATGGCCCAAGCACAGGCCGATACTCGCTCTGACATGGTTGGCCGTATCGTAGATAGCTATGTGAATATTTCTACCGTGAAGCTCTTTGGTGGTCGTGGTCGAGAGCGTAAGTATGCTCAAGATGCCATGAGTGACTACATTAAGGCTGAATATCGTGCGCTGCGTGTTCTTACTATGTTTGACGTGTCTGTGCAGCTTATGAACTACGCTATGCTGATTACTACTGCAGCATTAGCCTTGTTCTTATGGTCAAACTACGCGATCTCCTCAGGAGCCATAGCGATCTCTATTGCTGTATCCATTCGTGTAATCAATATGTCTCGTTGGATGATGTGGGAGATCGGTGCCATCTTTGAGAACATCGGTACTGTATACGACGGCATCAATACTATTGCCCGTCCAAAGAGCATTCAAGATCCTGCTCATCCTCATGAGCTTAAGGATGTTAAGGGTGATATCGAGTTTAAAGATGTTTCTTTCCGCTATCGTGATGATAAAAACATCATCAAGAACATCAATCTGCACATTAAACCAGGTGAGAAGATTGGTGTGGTTGGTCCATCAGGTGCAGGTAAGTCCACCTTAATTTCATTGCTATTACGCTTTTACGATATTAAGTCTGGCGCTATCTTGCTTGATGGTGTCAACATCAAGGATTTGCGTCAAGAAGACCTGCATGACTCTTTTGCTATGGTGGCTCAAGATCCTGCACTCTTGCACCGTACTGTAGGCGAGAACATCGCATACGGTTGCTCTGACTTTTGTGAAGAGGATTTAGAGCGAGCTGCAATCCTGACCGACTCGTTAGACTTCATCCAAAACCTGTCAGACTTAAAGGGAGCACAGGGATTTAATGCAATGGTTGGTGATCGCGGCGTTAAGCTATCAGGTGGTCAGCGTCAGCGTATTGCTCTTGCACGTGTGGTAATGAAGGGTGCTCCTGTTCTAATTTTAGATGAGGCTACCTCAGCTTTAGACTCAGATTCTGAGCACATCATTCAAGATAATCTTGAAACCATTATGAAAGGACGAACGGTAATTGCTATTGCCCACCGCTTATCCACTTTAGTGATGATGGATCGCATTGTGGTGATGGAGCAGGGAACCATTGTTGAGCAAGGCACTCATGAAGAGCTGCTTAATAAAGATGGCTTATACGCTCGTTTATGGAACCGTCAGGCAGGTGGCTTTATTGGCTCTTAGCGTGGTAGCCAAAGTTTCTGTGTGGAGCTAGGCTTAACGATCCTGTATTAGCAAAAAGGCACCATGAGGTGCCTTTGCCTTATTTGGAAGATGTTTATAAGTTTGCTAGAGCTGTATACGGTTTTGGCGCTTCCCTTAAATGAACAGGGCTGTGCCAGTAAAGTAAAGAATGATATGGCAGGCGATTAGAGAGTAAATGCCGGCTAGGACATCATCTACCATGACACCAAGGCCGCCGGTGATCTTGCGGTCGGCTACGTTGACTGGGAATGGTTTGAGGATGTCAAAGAAGCGGAATACTACAAAAGCAAGGAAAGCTAAGTGCCACTGTCCTTGAGGGAAGGCAATTACAGTAATAAACATGCCCACAAACTCATCGACGACTAGACCGCCGTGATCGTGGGTTCCCATAGCTTTCTCTGCCTCATTACAGGCTTTAACGCCTAAAAAGAAGAATACAATTGCGGCGATCAGAGCTGCATACCAAGGAGCCATGATGAGGCCCATGCAGATAAACATGGCTAAAAAAGATCCTGCAGTACCAGGTGCTTTAGGACTTAAACCACTGCCAAAACCAACTGCGATAAGGTGCCATGGGTTCTTAAGATTAAGCTTACGGAGCAGGGCATAGTCGGCCATTAGAGTTCTTCCTTTGTGATATTGATTCACGCTATTGTAGCAGCTTGATATTAAGCGCTGCTACAATAATAGCTTGCGAGCAAACTTTGTTAGACAAAGCAAAGTTAATAATCGTGCTTTTTCAGCGCGTTTTCTAGTAAACATTGAGTGTTCTTGCTAGTGAAAAGTTAGTACCGTTACTAGCAAATTTAGGTACTCTTGCTAGTGAAAAGTTAGTACCGTTACTAGCAAATTTAGGTACTCTTGCTAGTGAAAAGTTAGTACCGTTATTAGCAGATTTATGTGCTTTTGCTTATAAAAAGTGACCGCTATTACTAGTAAAATGTGGGTGCTGTTTTAGATACGTACATAGTTTTAGGAGATTAATATGCCTGGTGTGGCCTTACTCGGATGCGAGCCAAAAGCTGGAAAAACTTACATTTCAGCCTTGTTACTTAAAGCGCTCAAACAATCAGGCTTAAACCCAGGCTATTTTAAGTGTGCATCTACTGGCGTTAAGTCCATTGAGCAAAGTGAAGCCGCCCAAATCCGCTCCTTAGTCCCAACAGGTCAGGAGCTTACTGAGATGATCCCATACATCTATCGTCAGTCTGGTCCAGTGCATTTATTAGGTCGTAAGACCGGTAATTACATCGACGCTCAGGTAATCCAAGAGCGCTTTGGCTGGAATACTGCTACTCACTCTTGCATGGTATTAGAGGGCATTGGTGACATTATCTCTCCGCTCATCATGGAAGATAATGAGGTGCTCTTACAAGAAGACATTATCTCCAGACTGCGTCTTAACGTGGTGCCAATTGTGCGTATGAGTGCTAAGTCCATGAACTTATCTACTCTTGCGGTGCTCTACTTACGTCGTATGGGCCTTAACGTTCCAGGCATCATTATCAATGACTACGATCAAGCTAACTATGCTCATCGTGATTCATTAAAGCTTATTGAGCGCTTTAGCCAAACCCCAGTTATTGCTACTGTAGCTAAGAATCAGACTTCAATTCAGTTAAGCCTGCCATTTGATGAGCTCTTTGCGCGTCAAGACAATTTAGACTTCTACAGCGCTGCAGATGATATGGACGTAAGCGACGATTACGACGATATTACATTCTAAAAATGCGGGCGGCTGCTAAGCAGTAATACTTATGTTTAGGCTTATCGCATTGTCGTAGTCACATGCTTAACTCTTTATGCAGATGTTGATGAGTGCGCTTGATTGATCAGATAAGTGTCTCACTTAGTTGCATGAGGGTAGATGCTTGTTGTTGCCGCAAAGCTTGATGCCTGATGGCCTAGCCATTGGTTTGGCTAGACCATTGAGAGCTTTAGATACGTTCTTTGGGGCTTTTGTTGTGTGCTCAGCATGAGCAATTTCTAGAGGGTTAAAGTCCCTTACGTTCCCGCTAGTGGGAAGCGTTAGCTGAAGACAAGGTGTGCATGGTGACATGTATGCTAAAGGAAGTCGGTTTTGATTCGATATTATAAAAATCGGTTCAATGATATTTTTTGTGGGTTTAGAAGAAAAAAGCTATACCCAGCTGAAGTAAAGCCATCATGACTTATGATTAGAAGAGGTATGTAACTTTTAGACGAGCTAGTTATGGCATACCGGACACGAAGTACTTCTTCGTGAAAATTATGGATGCCTCTAGGCGCTTTGGAAGAAATAATACTACGGCCTTGAGGCTTGAATAGTTTTAAATTTGACAAATGGGATTTTATGGATCCCACAAAAAAATAACATTGACCCAAAAAATAACATTGACCCAAAAAGACGCCTATATCTTTCAACGATACGATGCGAAGAATGGCTGATTTTCCCATAGATATCCTCTTCACCAATGTATTTTGTAAATATATGGCGAAAGATCCTCAATATATCCTAGACTAATTTTTAAAGAATATTTTGGTGCAAAGACTAGATTAGAGTGTGATCTATATCATTTTATCAGCTTGCCGTAGTATATTTAGTCATGCTTTCAGTCGCGACGATAGCAAACACTTGATTAATACCCAGCCTTAATACTGCTTGCACGCTACGCTTTGTGCTTTGCTTGCATGAGTACAGTCATACATTACTGGACAATTATGACTTTAATTTTGGTATTAGGCATCAAGAACAGCCCAATATGATTAAGGATATTTTTCATGAGCAACTCTAAACTTGTTGTTGGCTGCGTGAGCTTGAGTCTTTTTCTTAGCTCGTATATTGGTAATGCTTTGACTGTAGCCGTGCCATTTTTCGTAGAACACTACCAAACTTTACCTCAATACGCATCTTTTGCCCTTACAGGCTATGCTACTGCTTTGGCATGTTTCTTACTGCCAGCTTCATTATTAGCCAAGCGTTTTTCAAATCGTACTATCTTTTTATTAGGCCTTAGCTCATGTGCAGTAATCACCGCACTAATACCATTAAGCTCTACCCTATTAATCTTAGTATTGGGCCGTATTTTACAAGGTGCTGCTGCTTCTATGTGTTTAGCTACTGGCATGGCTTTGATTTCTAATCATGTTCCTACTGGCAAACGCTATATCGCCATTGGCATTGCTGTATGCCTAACCTATACAGGCGTATCCTCTTCTTTAAGCTTTAGCGGAGTGATCATTGATAATTATGGCTACCAGTACATGTTTTATGCTGCCAGCTCAGCTATGGTTCTTTTATTAACCTTAGCCGTACGTATCCCTAAGGATAATCAAGCTCTTAACTTTAAAGATCAGTCTTTTCCTTATGGCAAGTTGGTACTCTTTGTTCTTTCCATTGGTTTATGTTTACTCTCCCTATCAGCTTTAGCTTCCTTTAGCTATGCTCGCTATGGTCTAGCCTCTGGTTTAGCATTATTAGCTGTATTAGTGATCTATGAATACCAAAACTATAAGAAGGACAACTATCAAGAATTATCCACTGTCATTCCTGTACAGTTTTTAGTTAACAATAGACGTTTTACTTACTGCTTCTTAGTCAGCTTTGCCGCCTATGTATCAGTAATGGCCGAACCTGTATTATTAGCTTTATTCTCACAATACACCTTAGGCATTAGTGCCAGCGCAGCAGGTTTCATCATCGTAGTACAACCTATTACTATTGCTGTAGTTTCTTACTTTACTGGCCGTATTACTAAGCTTTTAGGAGGCAATGCTACTGTAACTTTAGGCTTAATCATTCAGACCATAGCTTTAGCTACTTTTGTAGTAATTGACACCAATACTACAGTACTAAGCTTAGTGTTACGCCAATTAGCTGTGGGTACTGGTTTTGCCCTGTTCTCTGCCCCTAATACTACTTTAATTACCTTATCCGTTGCTCCAAAGGACTATGCTTTAGCCTCCTCAATGCAACAATTAGGCAGATCTTTAGGTCAAGGCACAGCCTACGCTTTAGTAACCGTAACAATTGCTGCCTTAGTAAGTGCAGCACCAGGTTCTATCGCTTATCCAGAGCAGTTTGCTCAAGCATCTGTAGTGATCTTAGCTATCTCTGCCGCTTTAGGTCTCTTAGGTATTGTCTTCTCAACTCTGGGCTACTTAGAGTCTAGAAAGGCAGAAAATGAAAGCTCTCTTAATGAAAGTTCAACCTTAGCTGCATAATTTACCAAATAATAATTAAGCTGCTCTTAATAGAACTTATCCTACAAAAGGTCATAAAGCCGCAAGCTTTATGGCCTTTTTATTCGCACATTAGCACAATGCAAACAAAGCCCTAAAAAAAATTACTTACTACATCAATAGCTTTAAGCTAACCGCATATATTCCAGAAATAAGATGACTATCGCCAACAGAATAGTCTCCGTAAGCTTCATTAAACAGACGCTGTACCTAATGTGCATACACATATGCTCAGACATACTATGGCAATGCACCTCTATAGAAATGGTGTCGCTCTAGATCTGGTATCTCAACTACTAGGTCATAGTAGCGTTGAGACAACAACGATCTATGCCTTTGCTGATACTGAAATGAAAAGAAAGGCTGTATAGACTTCGATAGAACACAGAATCCATTCACTGCCAGAAAACAAAGATTTTTGGAGTGATGAGGAAAAACTACTAAAGCTTGCTTCGCTAATGTAATCATTACTTTTCTTATGAAGACTTTGATATTAAACATGTTTGCTTAAAAAGTAATGATTACTCAAAAGTAATGATTAGCGTGAGAGCCCCCGAAAGGGAGCTACTCGATTAGACAGGGTTGTCTTCTAAAGAGACGCTTTGAGGAACGGCAGGGATGGAGCCGTCATCGATCTTGCGTGTAATGGTGCACATAGCTGCGATGATCTTGTCCATTTCTTCTTTTGTGGTGGTAAATGGTGGCATGCAGTATAAGAGATTACCCATTGGACGGAGCCATACGCCGAGTTTTAAGCACTCTTGCTGTACAGCCTTAACATTGACGCGCTCATACATCTGCACCACGCCAATTGCGCCAAAGACGCGGATCTCATCAACACATGAGGCTGAGGAGAGCTCCTTTAGACCATCCTTAAGCTGCTCTTCAATACGTTTAACGCTATTAGACCAATCTCTAGAGAGCAGGGCATCAATTGATGCACAAGCAACAGAGCAAGCAAGTGGATTAGCCATGAAGGTTGGGCCATGCATAAAGACGTATGGATCAGATTTGCTTACCGCATCTGAGATCTTAGAGGCGCACAGCACAGCAGATAAGGTCATATAGCCTGCAGTCAGACCCTTGCCGAGCATGGTAATGTCCGCATTTACCTGAGCATATTCTTGAGCAAAGAGCTTTCCAGTACGACCAAAGCCAGTTGCAATCTCATCTAAGATAAGAACGATATCAAACTCATCGCATAGAGCACGCATGCCTTTTAAGTACTCAGGAGAGTAGAAGAACATGCCGCCTGCGCCTTGTACGATTGGCTCTAAGATCAGGGCTGCGATCTCGCTTGAGTGCTCTGCAAACATCTTACGCAGATTCTCAAGATCCTTTTGCACTAATTCTAGCTCTTCACTCTTAGTTAAAGAGACGTGCTGTGGGCGGCTTTGTGAATAGACAATGCTACCGCTAAAAGGAGCTTGAGGATTAGGAGCAAATAGACGCTGTTGCATGGCTGAGCCAAAGACATTGTGCATGCCGGCTGGATCGCAGACAGACATCGCATTCCAAGTATCACCGTGGTAGCCAGAGCGTACGGTAATAAAGTTATTGCGGGAAGCATAGTTAAATGGCGCGTCGTCTTTGTCTTGATAAGCAACAGCTTTAGCATGCTGATACTGCAGTGCCATTTTCATAGCAACTTCTGTGGCTACAGAACCAGAGTCAGCGTAGAAGATGTGCTCATTACCTGGCAGCAGTTTTAATAAACGCTTGCCAAGCTCAATGGCTGGATCATGAGTAAGACCTGCAAACATGACATGAGATAAGCGATCTACCTGCTGCTTTAAAGCTGCTGTGATCTCAGGAATTTGGTAGCCAAGATTACAGCACCACCATGAAGACATGGCATCGATAAGCTTGGTTCCATCTACAAGCTCTAAAGTACGGTCGCGGGCGCTGACAACTTTTAACGCAGGCAGTGGGTCTAAAGCTGAAGTGTATGGATGCCACAAATGCTTCTTGTCAAAGCTATCAGTTAGGTAACTTAACTCGCTCATAGATTATTAGCGCTATAACGTCTGATGGCGTATTTTGCGCTATCTCCTTTTTTAGTCTAGTTTGGGTTACAAATAATTATTTCTTGATGCTCGCAAGTCTAAAAAGCTTATATCACAGCTACATAGAGCACTAAGCATACACCTTCTTGCCTCATCAAGGCTGCACAACGTCGTATTTGTAAGGGATGTGTTAATGGCCTTAGATTATAGTGCTTATATTGTATGAGTACGCAAGCATAGGCCATTGCCAAGGTGTATCGCTGTTTGGGGCATGGCACATGGCTTGGGATGCTGCTGCGTTAGATGGCTGTTTATAGCTATCTTGTATAAGTAGCTAGCTTGTATAAGCCTCAATAGCAAACATGCCCATAACTTTCGCTATGGGCATGTTGCTAAGAGATACTTGTGATTTGCTTATTAGGCTTGAAGAGTTGGAGCATCGGCCTTAGCTGATACCTGTGCAGGGATGTCAGGCAGATCATAGTGATGCTTGGCAAAGCGAGCACGATCCTCGTCTACTACTGAGCCTAAGGTAGTTAAGAGATCGCCAACAATGGCAGCGTTGATACCGCAGTAGATAGCCTTGTTAACAGTCTCATCGCTAAGTAATGCACGACCACCAGCAAAGCGCAAGTGAGCATCAGTGTTTACGAGGCGGAAGATACAGATAGCGCGTAAGACTTCTTCATCACTAAGACGGCGCTGATTCTCAAGTGGAGTGCCTGCAATTGGGTGGAGTACGTTTACAGGAATAGACTTAATGCCTAAGCGACGTACTGCCAGGGCAAGCTCTACACGCTCTTTGTCGTTTTCACCCATGCCAATAATACCGCCTGAGCACAGTTCCATGCCGATATCACGCGCATCGAGCAGAGTCTTTATCTTGTCTTCAACGGTATGACGGGTAACTACGTTCTTAAAGAAATCAGGTGCAGTTTCTAAATTGCAGTGATAGCGCTCGATACCGTGCTCTTTGAGCGCAGTAAGTTGCTCTTTATCTACTAAGCCTAAAGAGGCACACAGCTTAATTGGCAGGTTTTCTTTGATGTAATCGATGATCTCGATAAGCTTTTCAAACTCGGCCTTAGATGGCTTACGACCGCCTGCAACTAAGGAGAACATCTCGACTCCCTTGTTGTAGCACAGACGAGCCTCTTCAAGGCACTGTTCCTTGCTCTTTACGTCGTAGATATCCACGCCAGTAGCAAAGTGAGCAGACTGAGCACACCACTTACAATCTTGGGTGCACTTGCCTGACTTTACATTGGTGATAGAGCACAGGCTGACATGGGCTGATGCAACTTGTGAAGTAATCTTGTGGCTAAGCTCAATTAAGGTCTCAAGGCCCATACGCTCCATGCAGTAGAGCGCCTCAGCACCATTGATATTGCCACCAGCTACCAAGCGCTGCTCGATTTCAGCGGCTACAGCCTCATCGGACATGCCCTCAAAGTGGCACTCACCATCAATAAGACCGCTCATATCGCCAGTTATCTTGCCTTCACATCCGCAAGTAGATGCATCGACTGCCTCATGGCAGCCGCAAGTAGAGCTACCTTCGGTCTTGCAGCAGGTAGAAGAGGAGTCAGCTGATGTAGTAGAAGACCAGCATTGACTAGAAGCTCCTGCGGTACTTCGAGCATGGTCTTGAGACATGTCAGAGCAAGAGCAGTGAGTGTGGTTCTCTACAGTATCAGCACAGCAGGTAGCTGCCTGAGTCTTGTTAGCAGAAGAATCTAGCATCAATATAGTTCCTTTTTTTCTAAAAAGGCCCTCATCTTAGCATAGCCATCACTAACAGAAGCACTTTGTGCAAAAGCACTAAAAAAGCTTATCATCTAAGCGCTTTTAAGCTAGTCTAACTTAGGTCTAAGACAGATATTGTAAGCTATCATACTTTATGATTAGATGGCCAATATATGCCAATTTAATCTATCAATAGGCAATGTAGACGCTAGGTTAGATAATCAATTGCTCAAATGCCAAATTTATAGACTTAACTTGTCTTTAAGGCATGTGTTAGTTATTGCTTGAGGATTGCTGTTTTTTTAGGTCGCATGGGCTTATTACTCGCAAATCGTTTGCATACTTACGCTTTGGGTATTGATGAACATTTGCAAGAAGCAAGGCATAAGATAATTGCGGGCAGGCTAAACAGACCCTATAATTAAGGCTCGTTACAAAAATGTTCAAAACACTAGCGTTATCAAGCAATATGCAGTGCAATTTTGCGTTGTATACACATTGAACAGGGTTTTAGCTTAAGCCTTAGCTTTGGATAGTTTTACTAAGCATAAGCTACGATATGTTGCTAAAGATTTTGAGCCGAATAGTGCTTAAATAAGCGCTTTGCTTACGCATTTTGCAAAAGTAGAGTAAACTGGCTGCAAGAGTGCGACAATGTGAACTTGTCACTGTGCGCTCAGTGAATGTTGCTTAAAGAAACTTATCGGCCCGATAATAAAGCAAGAGGCAATAGATCAAGACTTGTTAACTATGCTTAGAAGTACATTTTTCTAGCGTAGTTTAGGCAATATAAGTTTAGTGCGCATGCTTCTTTTGAGGCTAAGCACATAGGACATAGAATAAAGTGGGTAAGCTTTTTTATCAGAGATTACGAAGTGAGCTTAAAGCTCGTCAGCTTGCAGGCAATTTACGCGAGCTGCCACTCGTATCTTTCCAAGGCGACAATATCATGCTTGATAACATGCCGTATATCGACTTATCAAGCAATGATTACCTGTGTATTGCTCGCGATCCGAAGTTCTTTACCACTTTTATTGAAACCATGCTCGATAGTAAGAGCACCGGTTCTCAATTTGCAGGGGAGTTCCTCATCAGCGCTATTAGCGCAGGCTCCACTGGCTCCCGTCTTTTAACAGGTAATCACACTGCCTACTACTTTGCTGAAGATCTGATTGCATCATTGTTTAATGGCTCCATGTTCTCATCCATTAATGGAGAGGATGAGTCATCTTTATATGGTGTTTCAGCAAGCGCTAATACTCCTAAATACGATGAAGCAGCCAAGGACGAAGTAGAAGCTTTTAAGCAAGGTTCTTGCTGCTGTGCTGATAGCGATTCAGGCAATTGCTCACAAGCAAGCTCAGCTTATGCTTTTAGCACTGACGGTGTCGGTGATGATCTTAAATTAGCCTCATCTGATCCGATTACAGGCGCTGTAAATCAAGAGCTAGATACTAAAGATCTTAGCGAAAGCGCAGTTCAAGAGCAGGATAACGCCAATAGCTCTTCACTCATTGATGACGATGGTGCTGCGATTAAGGCTAGAGCCTCTAAGCGTGTGCCAAAGGGCGGCTCTGAGATCAACGATTATGATGCTTTAGCAAGTGAAGAAGATCGCACAGGCTATAAAGCACCTGACGTGAAGGCTCGCGCATGCCTGTACTTAAACTCAGGCTTTGATGCTAATAGTGGCGTTTTATCGGCGCTGTTTGGCAAGCATGACTTACTTTTAGTAGATAAGCTTAGCCATGCTTCTATCATTGATGGCATGCTCCATAGTGAGGCCAAGGCTTTACGTTATGCTCACAATGATATGCAGCATTTAGAACAGCTTTTACAAAAGCACGCTCACGAATATGAAAGTGTAGTCATTGTGACTGAGTCTGTCTTTAGCATGGACGGCGATCAGGCCAAGCTCAAAGAAATTGTGGCGCTCAAAGAACGCTATGATAATGTCTTACTCTATGTTGATGAGGCACATAGCTTTGGCTTGTTTGGCGATGATGGTTTAGGCCTGTGTAAGGAGCTTAATCTTTTAGACAAGGTTGATTTCCTGATGGGCACCTTAGGCAAGGCCATTGGCTCACATGGAGCGTTTTTAATCTGCTCTAAAGAGGTTAAAGACTATCTTGTTAACTTCATGCGCCCATTAATTTACAGCACGGCTCTGCCCCCAGTTAATATCACCTTCTCGATGTACGTAGTAGGCCTGCTTAGAGCTAATGCCATGCATTACAAGCGCGATTATTTACGTAAGATTAGCAGCTATCTGCACTCTAATTTGCAAGAGTTAGGTATTAGTCCATCTCAAAGCCAGATTCAGCCGCTAATTACTGGCGACTCGCAAAAGGCGTTAAAGGCTTATGCTATTTTTAAGGATGCCGGACTTCTTGCTATGCCGATTCGTCATCCAACCGTACCAGAAAATAAGGCCCGTTTGAGACTTAGCTTAAACTGCAACTTAAGAATCGATGATATTGAGCTGATTAGTGCTTTAGTTAAGCGCAATATGTCACTATTTGTGCAGAATGCCTAATTTTCAGGATAATTGAGTGGCAATTACCTAAACAATTTAGCAATAATCTCGATATATATAAGAAAGTTGGACTTAAGTTGCCCGTGCAGCTTAAGCGTATTTAGCTCAAAAATTAATCAAATTGTGAGTGAAATTTGTATGAAATTAGTAAAGCTCAATCATCAAGACCAAGTAACTCACAAACTCATGCGTCTCTTTGTCTCAGGCTTTGGCCAAGATGCCGCTGTACTGCAGCAGATTTTGCGCTCTGATGATCTTGAAAAAGAGACCTGCCCTGATGTCTACTTGACAGCAGAGTATGCCGATAACATCTCTAAGGACATTGATGCTTTAGGACCGCGTTGTTCTATATTTGAACAGGACTTACTCGATACTAGCGAGCTTGAAGCAGTCGTTGCTAAATACGAAAAAGTGGAAATTATTGGTTGGAGCTTTGGTGTACGTATGGCTCGTGCTCTAGCTGATAAGGTGCCACATTTAAGCGAAAAGATTAGCTTTGCCGTAGCGCTTAACGGTACCATCTTTAGCGTAGATAACAATTACGGCATCACAGAAAAGAACTTTAATCCAACTTATCGTCGCTTCTCCTCTCCAGTGTACGATGCTTTTATTGAGAACACCTTAATTAGCACCGAAGATGAGCTAGTGCAGGCAAATGTGAACTTTGCTGAGGATACAAGTACTTACAGTGAGTTTGATGATCTTAAGCACTCACTTGCTTGTCGCGATATGGCTATCTTAAAAAGCGAGCTGCGCTTTATGCCATATATCAAGCTCTCTGAGGCATGGGATAGCACCTTGTTATCTTTAGAAAAAAGCGCTGCTACTCCTCCGCTTGTCTATAACGCTGCCATTATCTCTACAGAAGATAGCATCATCATGCCGCGCAATCAGCAAGCCTATTGGACCATGTACCAAGGCAACGGCCTTGATATTTACAAGGTTAAAGCCCCGCACTTTTGCGCCATGCTCATGAGTGCTCTGCTAAAGCCAAGCACCCTCAACGCTGCTGTCTTAAAGGACATATTGCTACCACAATAACTATAGCAACAAGCTTCCCATCTGTAGCGTGCAAGCACTAATAGCTACAGTGTTGCCCCAAACGCAACCTCGCACATTTATAGCCTCGTAGGCAGCCCAAAACGCCGCCAAGCCAGCGCATCAAAGGCAGCCCAAAAGGCACTAAGCCATTGCACAAAGGCTGCCCAAAAGGCCGCCAAGCGACCGCATCAAGGCTGCCCAAAAAAGTACGCTAAGTGGGCGCATCAAAGGCAGCTTATGAGTCAGGCAAAGCGGCGATAGTTAGTCTTTATTATGATATGCCGCTTGTATGTTGTAGCTAATGTTGTGCTTTGTTTATAGCAAGTAGCTTGTCATAGTTAGACGGTATTCGTGCCCTCAAAATTGCGAACTTATTAAGATTTTGGTGTAATACCTAACCGCAAACTTTGTTGTCCTTGTGTTTTGGTCGGGATTAGACTCATTATGGTCGATTTTCAGCGTGTACATGATTGCTTTTCAAAAGCAGCATCGTCTTATTACGATGATGCTGTCATGCAAAGTAAGATGGCCTCACGCCTCATCGATCTTATTTGCAGCAATTTGCCAAGCACAAATACCTCATGCTACGCACAAGCACAGGGCCAAAGCCAAGATAGCCATGGCTACAAAGTGCTCGAGATAGGTTGTGGCCCTGGTAACTTCACCACACAGCTTTTAAACAAGCTGCCCATCAAAGACTTATGCTTAAATGATCTGAGCTTGCAGATGCTTGAGCAAAATATGCTCAATCTTTATGAGCAAGGCTACATCACACGAGATCAGCAGATCTTGTCCATGCAAGGCCACAAAAGTAAGTGGCAGCCACTGACACAAGCTCACGAAGCAACAGATCAACCTCAAGCAACTAATAAACTGCAGAGCTTTACTGCCATCTGTGGCGATGCCCGCTTGCTTAGCAAGCTCAAGGTGCAAGCGCAAGATCAGGCACATGAGCCTGTGCAAGCCCATGTGCACAAGCCGGTGCAAGCTAAAGCTAAAGCTAAGGCGCAAGATAATGTGCAAGCAGGGGTCGAAGTTGCTGCAGGTGCAGCAGGTGTATTTAGCTCCTCTTTTGATCTTATTGTCAGCAATGCATCGTTTCAGTGGTTTGAAGATTTAGCTGCAGCCTTACTTGGCTTTCAAGAGCTAGCAAGCCAAAAGACAAAAGCTACCCAAGAAGATAATGCTATCTTAGGACAAGGGTATAGTGTGCTTGCGTTTTCATCGTTTTATGCAGGGCACTTTGCTGAGGTTAAAGAGCTTACTGATGTGGGCTTAAACTATCTTACTAAAGAGAAGGTGATTGAGGCGCTTGAGCGCTGTCAGCTTGATTATCAGGTCTTTTTTGATGAAGAGCTGCAGTACTTTAACTCTAGTGTTGAGCTCTTTAGACACTTACATGTTACTGGCGTCAACGGCATTGCAGCTACACCATTAAGCGCCGGCTCGTTAAGACGCATTATGCGTGAGTATGAAGAGCGCTTTACTGAGAAGATGGGCGTGCGCCTCACGTGGCATCCTTACTACGTGATTGCCAAGCTCCATTAGCACGCAACTGGTATCGACAGCTGATGAACCCTGTCAAATGCAAAAGGCCCTCAAAATGAGGGCCTTTTTGATAAATACTAGTCAGATGGCTAACTAATTTGGCTGCTAAGTTAGCCATGAGTAGTGTGAGAGAAAAAGCTTTGTGTTGCTATTTGTGACCAAGAGCCTTGGAGCCACGTGAAATGGCAACCACGCCAGAGCGTACGGTCTCGAGGATTTCGGCTGACTCTTGCATTGCTTTCATCAGACGATTGATCTTATTACGGCCAGCAGAGAGACATACGGTATAAACCTCAGGGGTCAGATCTACGATCTTGGCATCGAAGATGTCTGCAATGCGCTTAACGTTTTCACGCGCAGCGTTATTGTTGGCCTTGACCTTTAAGAAGATGAGTTCAAGCTCAATGGTATTTTCGGACTTACCATCTTCTAAAGTAGATACGGTGTGTACGTTAATGAGCTTGTGAATCTGCTTTTTAATCTGCTCTAAGTCTACGTCATCACCAATAGTGGAGATGGTGATACGAGACATATGAGGATTCTCAGTTGGAGCAGCAGTGATAGTCTCGATGTTATAACCGCGCTGTGAAAACATACCGACCACACGAGATAACGCACCAGTCTCATTTTCCAGCAGGATAGAAATTAAATGACGCATAAAACTGTCCTTGTAGTCCGTTTTGATTGCTAGAGCCTACACTTCCACTAGAGTTTGATTACTCTTTTGAGCATCTTGGTTACTACTTTGTAATCTATGGCATAAAGCGGCCTTACTAAATAGCTGCATAAGTAGCTTTATCTATGCTGCTTTACTTGCTCATGAGCATGAGAGTTTAAATGTGACTAGTGTAGGTTTGCATAATTGCTTAGCTGCACAGTCTCTTTATTGGCATGTAACGTCTTATACGTCTTTGCCTTCAGCTTTAACAGTGATTTGCAAAGCAGCATAAACTGCTTATGCGTGCTGTGCTGCAATTATGGCTTACAATCAAAACTTATAGCTGTTTAAGCCTGGTTAGCTTCATCTGATGGCAGGAGCATTTCATCCATTGCACCAGCTGTCTTTTGCATTGGTAAAACTTGTGAGCAGGTGTTGCACATTACGTCTACAACTACGAGCTTGTCCTTCATGGCTAAAGCCTTGTTCACAGTTTCCTCAAGCTCTTCAGGTTTGCCTACCACAAAACCGCTATGGCCATAAGCCTCAGCAACCTTAACAAAGTCAGGGTTGTGATTGAGGTTTGTAGAGGTGATGCGGCCTTGGTAGAACAGAGTCTGCCATTGACGCACCATGCCTAAGGTGTGGTTGTCGAGAATAAAGACCTTAACTGGAACATTGTACTCAAGACAGGTTGAGAGCTCTTGAATGTTCATCTGGAAAGAGCCATCACCGGTGATGAGCACCACTTCAGTATCTTGATTACCAAACCAAGCACCAATAGCTGCAGGGAAGCCAAAGCCCATGGTACCTAAACCACCTGAAGTGATGAAAGTACGTGGCTTTTCAAACTTGTAGTATAAGGCAGTGAACATCTGATGCTGACCCACGTCAGTAGAGATGATCACGTTTTTACCTTTGCATGCCTTGTAAATGGTCTCAACAACCTCAGCAGGGTGGCAGATGCCATCTTCTTTGTGGTATTTGAGTCCATCAACTTCCTTTATTTTGTTGATATACTCCCACCACGTCTGCAGTTGAGCCTCTTCTTGCTTTACGCCCATCTCATCGGACATATCTAAGATTTGGCCTAAGATGGTAGCAGCATCACCCACGATTGGCAGATCGGCTTCAATGATCTTGGAGATCGCTGAAGGATCGATGTCGATGTGAATGATCTTTGCGTTTGGACAGAACTTCTTGGTATTGTTGGTGATTCGGTCATCAAAACGCGCACCCACGCAGAAGATCAAATCACTCTTGGCAATAGCTGAGTTAGCCTGATAAGTTCCATGCATACCGAGCATGCCTAAGAAGTTTTCTGAGGAGGCAGGTACGGCACCAAGGCCTAATAAAGTGCTAACTACAGGTAAGTTAAAGCGCTTAACAAACTTATTTAAGTTCTCGCAAGCATTACCCACAATCGCACCGCCACCGGCAAGCACGATAGGACGATTGGCTCGCATCAATTGCTTGATAGCACGGCGAATCTGACCCTTGTGACCTTGTGAGGTAGGGTTGTAAGTAACTAACTTTAAATCTTCCTCATGGATTGGCTGGAAGTCAGTGCCAGCAGAGGCAAAGCCGACGCAATCTTTTGGAATGTCAACGACCACTGGACCTGGCTTGCCGGTTGATGCAATGTAGAAAGCCTGACGAATATACTTTGGAATATCGTGCGGAGTCTTACACAAGAAGGAGTGCTTAACCACAGGACGAGTAATACCCATGGTATCAACTTCTTGGAAAGCATCAGTACCGATAAGTGAGGTTGCAACCTGACCAGTCAGTACCACCATTGGCACTGAGTCAGCATAGGCAGTTGCAATCGCGGTAACTGCATTGGTAGCGCCTGGGCCTGAGGTTACTAAGGCACAACCCACCTTACCGGTGGTACGTGCATAACCATCAGCCATATGACAAGCACCCTGCTCATGGCGAGCTAATACGTGCTTGATTGACTCAGAGTGCTGCAGCGCGTCGTAGATATCGATTACAGCACCGCCAGGGTAGCCAAACAGATATTCAACACCCAAGTCTTCCAAGGTGCGCACTAATTGTTGTGCGCCCGACATCTTTGTCATTGCCCAACTCCACATTAGACCTGTATCTGACAGCTTCTAACAACGAAAACCAAGCTATCACACAACAACAAACTAAACATCCACATGTCCCATCATTCATATAAAGGCCATATGATATCAACTATGCTCTACCTGCCAGGATCACCACATAAGTAGTGCGTAAAGCTATTAAATTGCGTGTAATTAAGCTAATTAAGGCACCAAACCTCAGATCCATCAAAGGCAAAATAATATTAGCCCCCATTGCCACTAGTAAAACTAACAGCAACAGTAACCGCCCAGGGCAATTAGATGGCAAGCCCATAGGCTTGTAAAAGTCTATGCCTCTAAGCTAGCCTGATATGGTAAAAAGGTTTAGTAATGGTTTGCAGTCACGAGAAGTGTGCAGTTAAAACGTAAGTATAAGTCGTAGCTACTCAATAATTGTTAAAAGCGCGATCAAAAGGTTAAAGCACGGCTTATCTTTATATCAGCTTCATATGAGTAGTCGTCAGATAGAATCAAACAGAACAAGTTAACTACTAAAGCTACGCCACATGCCATCAGTAAAGCTGCCCAACAAAAAGCGCACGAGACGCACAAGGCGCAAAAGGCGCACAAGGCTAAATTCCAAAGCCAAATGCTAACAGCAAATGCCTAAAGCAAATGTGAAGGCTAAAAGGCCTAGGCGAAGTGCAAAGGATCCGTTTTGGTGGCAGCTAAGCAAGCTTATGGTTTTTGTCTATATTGCTTTGAATATGACAAAAAGACCCAGGTTTCCCTGGGCCTTGCTGGTTTGTGAGATTAACTTGTGTGGCCCATTGTAAGTATCTGGGCCTTTACAAGGCTCATTAGCCTTGGAAGCTAAGCTTCTTCATGTCTGACATGTAGGCACGTAAAGTGCGACCTACGACTTCAATTGGGTGATGGTAGATTGACTCGTTAGCCTCGATTAAGGCGGTGTTATCAACGCAGTTGTCGCCAGAGAGGCCCTCACCAATCACATCTAAACCGAAGCTGTTGACGTAGTCTCTTAAGAGTGGGATTGCTGCATTAGCAAAGAGGTAGTTACCGTACTCAGCAGTATCGGAGATAACTACGTTCATTTCGTAGAGACGACGACGAGCAATCAGGTTAGCAATTAATGGAAGCTCGTGGAGTGACTCGTAGTATGCAGACTCTGGATAGATGCCGCTCTTAGTCATGGTCTCGAAGGCAAGCTCAATACCAGCCTTAGCAAAGGCAACTAATAAGATGCCCTTATCAAAGTATTCTTGCTCGCTAATAGCAACGCTGCTCTCAGAAGCAGTCTCAAAGCCAGACTTTGCAAAGTTTTCACGCCAGGTGTGCAGATCGTGATCGTCCTTGCCCCAGTCTTCAATCATGCCTGCAGAGAAAGCACCAGAGATAATGTTATCCATGGTCTTTAAGTACAGAGGAGCTAACTGCTGCTTTAAGCTATCAGCAATTTCACAGGCCTTGAGCTTAGCTGGATTAGAAAGACGGTTCATCATGTTGGTGATACCGCCGTGCTTTAAAGCCTCGGAGATAACTTCCCAACCATACTGAATGAACTTGCAAGCATAGGCGCTATCAACACCCTTAGCTACCATGTGGTCATAGCATAAGATGGAGGCAGCCTGCAGCACGCCACATAAAATGGTCTGCTCGCCCATTAAGTCGGACTTAACTTCAGCTACGAATGAAGAGCGTAAGACACCAGCACGGTGACCGCCAGTACCTGCAGCCCATGCCTTGGCGATTTCCATACCATTGCCATCAGGATCGTTTTCAGCGTGAACAGCAATTAAAGTAGGAATACCAAAACCACGCTCGTATTCTTTACGCAGCTCAGTACCTGGGCCCTTTGGAGCCATCATCACAACGGTGATGTCATCACGGATCTTCTCGCCAACTTCAACGATGTTAAAGCCGTGGGAATAGCCTAAAGCTGCGCCCTTCTTCATGAGAGGCATAACAGCACTAACTACGTCTGAGTGCTGCTTATCTGGAGTAAGGTTAATGACAAGGTCCGCAGTTGGAATGAGTTCTTCGTAGGTACCGACTTTAAAGCCGTTTTCACTTGCACGAACAAAAGAAGCACGCTTTTGCTCGATGGCCTGAGCACGTAAGGCGTAGGACACATCTAGGCCTGAGTCACGGAGGTTGAGGCCTTGGTTAAGACCCTGTGCGCCGCAGCCTACAATCACGACTTTCTTACCCTTTAAGAAGTCGCAACCATTTGCAAACTCGGAGCGTTCCATAAACTCACAGCAGCCTAACTGTGCTAACTGCTCACGTAAATTCAAAGAATTAAAGTAATTCGCCATTTTTTGTACCTTGATGAGAACTCGGCCCCACCTTGCCGATAATAGAAAACCTGTAAATGACTAACCTTCCGATAATCTCTTAGCAAAGCTAATGGTCTTAGCTTGATTGTGGCTACTGTCGGTAAACGTGTAGCTTTAATTTAAAAGTGCGCAGAGTAGTTTCAGGGCAAAAAAGGTAACCCTGACTCGGATGTATCGGCTAATGAAGTGCGGTAGGTTCATTTAAAGTGCCCTGCAATAGGTAAGTTACTTAGCACTGCCAATACGCGGAAAGTTAAAACAAGAGCATCTAAACAGCTAAACACCAACTTTTGAATAACAGCAAGTAGCTTTAAAAGGTAGTATCAACAAGTAAGTTAAAGCTGCGCATTATCAGTTCTATCTCAGGAAGCTTTATTTAAGCTTAAGAGCATAGCTAAAGCTAATTTGACCAACACTATCTTATGTGGTCGACACATGGTTTTAAGCAAAGCCATGGTTAAAAGCTTAGCGATCTCATTCATGAGCAGATTGACTATGCAATGTATGTCTTGATTTGTTTTCATCTTAATCAAATAACTAAGCTAACTAGGTCAATGCACAATAAGGATCATCACTTAGAGCTAGTTGATCTAACTTAGTGCATAAAAACTATTGTCTTTGCACTAATAAGGATGCTAACCACAAAAATAACCACAGCAAACGCTGTAAAGCTTAGGTAAAGATTTCATTTTGCACTTTATTTGTTGCAATTGACTAGAGCGTGTAAGATATGCAGTCGCTAGATGCACATAATCTTGGTCTTATTAAGCTGCCAAGCACGTAAGACAAAGGTTTAGCACAAGTTTTTAACGACTTTTGAGGGTAATTATGACTAAGTCAAACTTAAAGCCGATCTTTGTTACTGGTACTGGTACTGATGTGGGTAAAACCTACGTAACTGCCATGCTGTGTAAGTTTGCCTCTGACTACCTCAAAGGCCAAAAGGGTGAAGTTTGTCCATGGCAAGAGACGCCATCTTTTGTTCGCTTAGTTGGTTATTACAAGGCTGCAATTAGCGGTGCAAACTCTATTGCTCAGTCCGATGCAGGTTACGTCAATAGCTTTGCATCACTTGGCCAAAAAGATGAAGACCTAACTTCATATCTGTATGAAGAGGCCGTCTCGCCACACTTAGCTCAAAAGCACGCTGGCGGCGAGCCAATTAGCTTTGACAAGATTATGCAGTGCTTTTACAAAGTCTATGACACCTCCAAGCTTACTGTGCTTGAAGGAAGTGGTGGTGTTTACTGTCCATTACGCTGGGATGATGAGCTCTATACTTATGCTGCAGCTTGCTGCGCCGACTCAGCCATGGCCCAAGAGAGCTGTGCAGCGCTAGACGCACTGAAATCTAGCAAGTACTTTAATAAGCTTAACTTACAGCGCTTTACCATCTTAGATTTAATGCGCATTGTAAAAGAGGAATTAGGCATAAAGGTCGTGATTGTGGCTGATGCTGCTTTAGGCGTTATCAACAATACCTTAACCACAGTTACTTCGCTTACTCAAGCTGGCTTTGATACCAAGGATATGCACATCATCCTTAATAACTTCATTGCCTCCAACCCAATGTATGAAGACAACAAGAAGATGGTGGAGACCATGACCTCTGTTAAGGTCATCGCCACCGTAGCTAAGGGTGATAGCGAGCTAAAGTTCGCAAGTTCTAGCTGCCAAGCCCTCTTTGAGCACTAAGAGCCCATAAGATAAAGAGAAACAACCCCATCGCAGCACCATCACACGCGCTGTGCCCACAACAACAAAAAAGAAAGACCATGTGGGTACCCCAAAAGCTTGGCAAACAACACCAGGCTTTTGTCGAGAATGCGCATGTAATATAGCTTTAATGCCTTTAGTGTATGGCTTTAACAACATGAGCTAGAGGCAAAAAAGCCACCGCCACAAGTAAGCAAATTCTCTTTAAAAAGCCTATATCTATCGGCTTTTATTGCAACATGAGCCAATGAGTGCGCTCAAGTTAAGCATATTTTGGAAAAAATCTTATTTAATTTGTTGACACTCATATGGCGCTTTCCTATAATGAGCGCCGTCGGTGATTAGCGCAGTCCGGTAGCGCAACTGCTTTGGGAGCAGTGGGTCGTAGGTTCGAATCCTACATCACCGACCAGTAGATGAAGCACCTTAAGGTGCTTTTTTCGTTTCTGGCCACTGCAAAATCTCGCAGCGCCAACCTCGGCCCCAAATAGGCCTATCCAAAAAAGCCTATCATCGAGCAGCCCATCACGACCAACCTAAGCTGCATCCTTCTCTTGAGCTCCATTCAAAGTCAAAGCCAAAGCCAAAACGAAGCTAAAGTCTCAGATAAGTCCCATAAAAGGCGCACTTGCTCAGCACCGCTCTCAAAAGCAAAAACGGCAGACCAATTTGCATCGATCCACCGTTTTAATGGCCATTTCCGGCCCGAACTAACTCAAAGCTAGTCTTAAGACTCAGACTTCTTCTTAGTAGTTTTCTTAACAGTCTTGGCCTTTGCTGCAGTAGCTTTCTTGGCTACAGAAGCCTTTGCCTTAGAAGCTGCAGTAGCCTTAGCTGCAACCGGCTTCTTGGCTACAGAAGCCTTAGCCTTAGAGGCTGCAGTAGACTTTGCAGCAACTGGCTTCTTAGCTGCAGGGGCCTTGGCCTTAGAAGCCGCAGTAGACTTTGCAGCAACTGGCTTCTTAGCTGTAGTGGCTTTTGCCTTTGAAGCAGCAGTGGACTTGGCTGCGGTAGCTTTCTTGGCTACAGGAGCTTTAGCCTTTGATGCAGCAGTAGTCTTTGCAGCAACTGGATTCTTAGCTGCTGGTGCCTTTACCTTGGCTGCAGTGGTCTTATTAGCTTCAGTCTTCTTGGCTGTGCTTGCCTTGGCAGCAGAGCGCTTGGCAGCACCGGCTTGCTTGATGGCCTCAGCATTGTCGCCAATAAAGGAGCCAGTAGAGGCCTTACTATTGCGAGGTGAGGCGGCACCTGGAGTGCCTGTAGACTTTGCTGCTGTCTTTACCTTGGATGCTACCTTGGTAGTTGCTTTTGATGATTGTGCTTTGTCGGCCTTATCCTTGGCATCCTCTGGGAAGAGGCCATCATCGTCAAAGTGGATTACCTTTGGACCGTTGTAGCCTGGTAGTGCCTTCTTAATGAGTGGCTGAACCTGACTAAAGAGGGTGTAGGCCACATCCTCGTACTTGTCAGCAAAGTAGAAGGTTACACCAGAGCGTACGTGCTCAGGTAATTCTTTAACGTCGCCCTCATTACCAATTGGGATAATGAGATCGAAAATACCAACTCGACGAGCTGCAATCACCTTTTCACGCAGACCACCAATAGGCAGTACGTGACCAGTTAAGGTGAGCTCACCAGTCATAGCATGTCTTGCAGCAGGAGCGGTGTTTAAGGCCAGCGAGAGTAATGAAGTAGCCATGGTTACACCAGCTGATGGGCCATCCTTTGGAATAGCGCCTTCAGGAACGTGTAAGTGTACGGTCTTCTTCTTAAAGAAAGCTGTCTGTGTCTTAGTAGAGCAGAACATGTTCAGGTGTGACTGTACATAAGAAAGAGCAATCGAGGCTGATTCTTTCATCACGTCACCGAGTGATCCAGTTAGCTTAAAGCCTGCAGTATCGTGGCTAGTAATAATGGACTCAACAGGTAAGGTCACACCACCTGAGGCAGTCCAAGCAAGACCAGTTTGAATACCAATACCCTCTAAGAGCTTTTCACGCTTAAATGGAGCAGTTCCAAGATAAGTCTCAAGATCAGACTCGTTGATGATGACCTTGCTCTCACCTTGAATGAGTTTTACTGCAGCCTTACGAATCAGCTTAGCAATGGATCGCTCTAAAGAACGCACGCCGCTTTCACGAGCATAGCCATCGATAAGTGCAGTTAAGCACTCATCAGGCAGACGCAGGGCGCTGCTATTACGCTTCATGCCAGCATTTTCTAAAGCACGTGGCAGTAAGTGCTTCTTAGCAATGGCAAACTTCTCTTTAGCAATGTAGCCAGAGAGTCTGATTGGATCCATACGGTCTAGCAGCGGAGCTGAGATAGTCTCAGTGCTGTTGGCAGTACAGATAAACAGACAGTTAGACAGATCCATCTTTTCATCTAAATAGACGTCTAAGAAGTTCTTATTTTGCTCAGGATCTAAGGTCTCAAGCAGAGCTGAGTCAGGATCACCGTGATAAGACTTACCAAGCTTGTCGATCTCATCGAGCATGATAACTGGGTTCATCACCTTAGTTTCACGCAGTGCTGAGACAATCTTGCCAGGCATTGCGCCTACATAAGTCTTACGGTGGCCTTTGATCTCGGATACATCATCAATACCGCCTAAAGATAAGCGATAGAAAGGACGATTCAAGGCTTTGGCAATGGACTTACCAATAGAGGTCTTACCCACACCAGGAGGGCCCACAAAGAGCATGATCTGACCTGAGGTATGACCTTTAAGAGCGCCGACAGCTAAGAACTCAATAATACGATCCTTAACATCCTGCAGACCCTCATGATCCTCATCTAAGATCTTACGGGCACGCTCTAAGTTAACGGCATTAGCTTTCTTAGCATCCTTAGACTTATTGGAGGCTAAACGCTCTTTGCTCATCTTGCCCCATGGAATGGAGGTGATGATGTCTACATAGTTACGGGTAGTGCCGTACTCGGAGCTTGAGGTTTCAAGCATAGAGAGCTTCTCAATTTCCTCATTAAAGCGAGCTTTAATATGCTCTGGAGGATTGAGCTTAGCCATACGCTCTTTGAACTTCTCAATATCGATGTCTTTTTCATCAGCTGAAAGACCCAGCTCTTTTTTGATTTCATTGAGCTGTTCGCGTAAGAAGAAATCCTTTTGGCGCTTTTGAATCTTGTCAGATACCGATACTTTAATCTTGTCTTGTAACTTAGCAGCAGAGAGCTCACGTGAGATGAGATCAAAGGTCAGCTTTAAGCGTGGCAAGATTGGGATGGTGTCGAGCACCTCTTGCAGTTCTTCTGGCTTAGATTGCGTAATTGAGGCTGCGCAGTCAGCTAAGGTAGATGGATTAGAAATGTCAAAGCGTGACAGATACTGTCTCATCTCCTCGGTGATCATAGGATTGAGCGGAATCATCTCCTGCAGCGCAGCAGTGATGCCTAAGCAATAAGCGCGAGTCTCGACTTCTTTTTGAGCACCAGCCTGGCGCTCATTTAAAGAGCTCACACCAAAGACAACCTTACCGCCTAAGATGTTAGCAAGCTTGCTGCGGATCATAGCAGCACGCTGCAGATCGCCCCACTTGCCAGAGCGCTTTTCAGCACCCTTAGCTGCACTCTTGGCAGAGGTACGCTTGGATCTCTTTGATCCTTTAGTCTCGCCCTCATCGTCATCAAGCTCATCAACCTCTTCCATATCGGCAGTGATTTGAGCTAAGTCCTTGCCCTTCATTAAGAAGCTTAAGAACTCTTTGAGCTCAGGCTTAATTTGACCTTCGCCACTGACAACTAAGTTAGTCTCTTGAGAGCCATCTTCATTTTGCACATCGCCAATAATGTGCATTTGAGCGCCTTCAGACTCATTGTTATCTAAAGAGGATAAATAGCCCTCAGCATCATCAGCAGCCTTGATAGTTTCAGCTGCAGATGCTTCTTTAGCTAACTGTTGCTCGTGTTCATTTTGAATCTCAGTTAAGCGCAGGAGTAAATCCTCAGAGGAGTCACGACCTGGCATAAAGGTAACGACAGCAGTATCGTTGTTGATAAAGCCGATATTTGGACCTGTAACTGGCTCTTCGTTAGGAGTCTCATCTTTAGGAGTATTAGCGATGATTTCTTTAAGCGCAGCGTCCTTAAAGTCTTTTTTCGCACGAGCAGTTTCTTCTTCCTCGCGCTCACCAATCTTAGCAATGAGGTTAAAGAGATCTTCTCTAGAGTGACCTTCACTAGCTTCATGATCTGAGCTATCTGAGGCGCTACGATCAGACTCATCTTCTAAGATCTTAGAGATACGCTCCATGAACTCATAAGAGAGCTTATTATCGGCTTGCTCTAACTTACTATCGATCTCGGCCTGACCTTTTTTAGAGGTAACGCCAACGAGCTGCTGATCATTATTTGGCTGACGCTTTTGACGCAGCTCAGTAATCGAGAACATATTGCTAAGCTGCTTAGCAATATCAGATAAGGTCTTATCGTTAATCTCATCATCATCATTAACGTTAAGGCGCATGGTAATAGTGTCATTACCCTCACTATCCTTACCCACAATAGTCTGACTAAGCTGACTTTCACCTGGTAAGACAGAAACACCATCTTTTGAGACAGGGCCATCTAGAGCATCCTTAGCGTCAACAACACCCTCAGCATTAGCTGCTGCATTAGATGCAGCATCAGCCGGAGCTGCATCAGCCGCAGCAGTTGATGCAGCGTCTGCTCCATCTTCCGCGATAGCAGCAGCATTGCTCTTGTCTTTCTTAGCTGTGCTTTGTGTATCGTTTTTGCCTGAAATAGCCTTGATGGCCTCTAAAACAGGAGAGCCATTGGTTGAGGACTTATCAACATTGCCGATGAGGCTTTGGGCGATCTCACGGGCCTTTGGAGAAATATGGGCGAGATCTTCATGCAGCTGCTTTGATCTTTCGGTGATGATGCGTACAGCCTTGGAATAGTATGAGTTGAGCTTGCTAAGCTCATCCTTAGTTGGACGAGCTAAGAACATAGCAATCTGATACTTCTCGTCATCAGAGAGATCTTTATAGCCAATAAAGTCAAAGAGGCTATCTAATTTAGCCTTGGAAAGACGACCAATGGTGCGATCATCTCTAAAAATGAAGTAGTTAAAATCGAAGGTGCCAGGCTTCTTTTGGACATCAACACCAATAGATCTGCCATAGTCACGCATCTCTTTTAAGATGTTCTGCAGCTTCTTATCAAAAGCAACAGAGCGATCAATGCTATCGCGTAAAGCTTGATTGTTAGCATTGAGCTTGTCACGAGTAGATGGATTGGCAAGACGATATTCGATTTCTGGGTAGCGTACCTGTGCTAAGTTCTTACGGATGTCAGCAACTTCAATGAGGCTAACACGGCGTACACCCTCACAGACAATATCAATCTCCTCAGGGCCTGAGCGAGCAGAGAGCAGACGCACCACAGTACCAGTCTTAGGAAAGTCCTTAACTGCTAAGTGAGACTTCTTAAGCTTGTCATTGTCCACTGCGAACATGGCAAAGGTGTGATGGGATGAGGAGATAACCTCAGTAATCACATCGAGCCATTCGATAGACAGCTGAATAGTTGTAATCTGCGATGGCAAAATTGGGCGGCCGTACAGAGGGACCACATGAAGCTTAGATGGCAGACGGTTACCCAATTCATCACGGTACAGATCTGTCATAGCTAGAGGATTGTCATTATCATAGCCATCTTCAATCTTGTACTCGTTATCACTCTTCTCTTCGCTGCCCATGTTAAGTGGGCTAGCTACTAGAAGAGAGTTCAACATAGTCTTGATATCGTCAAATTCAGCCATATGTGTGTGAAATCCTTGAACGAACCCCTTCATTTGCGCCTCTTGAGAGCTCAAAGACTTCAAAGCTTCAAAAAAGCATGTCCTTAAGCGTCAAAGGGGCAAACAACAGTTAACTTATCTATTGCAGCATACACTTAAGATAGAAAGTAGACATGGCCAAGTGCACAGAATTTAGAAAAATAATCGTTTCTAAGTCATGCAAACCATCGCTTCGCCATTTTACTAGTCAACTAAAGCCGCCATGCTGCTCAGCAGCACCATCTAAGCACCAAAAGCACCTTTTTACCCGTCAAATGCACCTCAGCCCAACACAAACTTGCAGCGCCATAAAGCGCTTACCATGCAACAATGACCATATGCTTTGAGCATGACGTTATCTGCACGCCGCTGTGGGCATGTGCTTTGAGCATGACGTTATCTGCATGCTGCTGTGGGCATCTGCATTGAGCATGAAGTTATCTGCTGCTGTGAGCATATGCTTTGAGCATGACGCTCAAATTTAAAACGAGCATCATGCACATATCGAATGCAAGCAAGCTAGGCTTAATCGTGTAGCTTGTGGCTTAGGCTTAATTGCCTGGACTTTAGCTACTCAGCGCTTTTCTTAGCGCGAGTGCGCTTTGGCTTTACTACCTCAGCTGCCTCATAGGCAATAGCGCTAGCTTCTCCTTGAGCTGCAGCAGTATTGCTGCTACGGCGACGAGTTGTTCTCTTGGTAGCTTGAGTCTCTGACAGCGCCTCATCTGCAGCTGCTGTAGCTTTGCATCTACGTGATCTTGGGCTCTTTACTACCTGAGTGTCTTCTTGTGTTGTATCAGCTATGCTCTTAGCACTTGAGCCTTTAGATCTGCTGCGAGTGGTAGTCTTTTTAACTGCCACTTGAGTGTCTTCGCTAGTAGTTTCAATTGTATCAGCGCTAGACATAGCTAAGCTTGATTGAGCAGCGCTTGACGCATTAGTGGCGCTATCGGCATCAGACTGTGAAGCTGCATCTTTAGCGATGCTCTTAGTGCGCTTGGTATTCTTTGTCTTTTTGCTCTCGGAGCTGGTGCTAGTTCTGGCTTTTTTGCTCTTGTTCTTATCCACCTGAGACTTAACATTAGCTAAAGCAGCAGCTCTTTCTTCGGCTAAATCATCTGGATTGATATTGGCTGCCTTAAGCTCATCATCGTGAGCGCCCATGACAGGATCATCACCAAAGGCAATAGCCGCTGCACGCAGTAAAGCTGCATTTGGGAACTTAGAAGTAGTTACTGCTTCATCACCCTTGTCTACAGATGCAATAGTATGGTGCTCTGCTTCGTTACCATGAATCTTAGCTAAAGTGAGCTTGGTGCGCTTACGAGTTAAGGTGGCGCTAGCAGTGCTCTGTATAGAGTTCTGCTCGGTAACATGCGCAGGCTCATTATCTTCGGTGCTCTGAGCACTTGAGCTTTTAGCCTTGATAACGGCCTCTTTAGCAGCATCAGCAGCTACTTGAGCATCGGCAGAAGCAGCTGAGGCGCTGTTAACGGCCTCTTGAGCTTGTTGCGCAAGTAAATCGGCTTTACGGCTCTTGCGAGTCTTAACCTTAACTTCGATTTCGCCAGAGGCAGTCTCAATCGTGGCATCTTTGCGAATTTGTGCCTCAGCAGCGGCTGCAGCGGCAGCTTGTAGTGCAGCCTCTTGAGCTTGCTGAGCTTGTAGCAAAGCCTCATCCTCTTCACGGGCTTTTTCTTTAGCCATGGCCTCGGCTTCAGCTGCAGCAATTTCCTCATCACTCATGATAGTGCGCTTACGCTTTACCACTACCTTGATATCAGAGACCTTGCGAGCTGGAGTTCTCTTGCCCATGACCATGCCCATTTCATCAACATCAAATGGACTATAGCTGCTTTCTACAACAGGTGTCTCTTGGGTAGGACCGTTTTGCATGAGGGACTTAAAGCGACGCAGAATTTCTGCTTGCTCAGCAATAGACTTGTTATCCACCTCAGGTACATTAGACTCATTGTCTAAGCGATCTTTAACGCGTCTACCACGAGTGCGAGTGGCATCAGAACGATATCCATTTGCATAGCTATCGCCATCTACAATACGACGGGAGCGTGATCTTGTTTCGCCACGCGATGTACGGGATGCATAACCATCATCAGCAAAAGCACGTGGTGACATGGCACTATCGGTTCGAGAGCGTGCAGAGCTCTCTGTACGTGAACGCGATGAAATACTCTCAGAACGACTACGACGAGATGGACTTACATCCATACGGCTACGTGAGCGGGATGGGCTCTCGCTCCGAGTACGAGATGAACTTTCGCTGCGTGTACGAGATGGACTCTCGCTGCGAGTACGAGATGGGCCCTCGCTGCGAGTACGAGATGAACTCTCACTGCGTGTACGAGATGAGCTATCAGAGCGGAAACTAGAGGAGCTAGCACTCTCTGATCTGCTACGAGTTGAGGTGCGGCTACGAGGTTTAAGCTCAGAGGAACTTGAGCGTGTAGAGCGGTGCGGTGCACTCATCGGAGCATTTTCCTCAGATGCATATGCACTATCATCATCAACTCGACGAGTTCTACGGGTACGGCTTGGCTTTTCGCTAGACTCATACACATCAGATGCGCTCTCACGACGGCTTCTTGATGATCCTTCTGCTAAACCATAGGCAGTCGAGCGAGTGCGCTTGATGCCTTCGCTACGAGTAGATCTTGAGCTGCTGCGCGATCTTGAGCGTGGTGCAGAGTCATGATCAAAACTACTTTGACTATCTGCAGTGCTGCGAGTGCGGCGAGTTCTACTGCTTTTAAGCTCAGCACCATCCTCAGTGCGATCGGAGCTTGCCTTGCGCCCACGAGCTTTGGGCTCGCTTACAGAAGTGCGAGCATTTTGATATGGTGAAACAACTCTTTCTTCAGTGTTAGAAGCTGATGAGTTCTTTTTATTCATCCTGTGTCCTCAGAGCAACTCGTAAATTTCGTCGTTGCGCCTTGTGTGGGCTAGTGTTGATTCGTCTTTTGCCACATCAGGCTTTTAAAAGCCTAGCTAGAACTAACCGCACACTATTTTTGTATGTCTTTGTGATAAAAACCAAGGCTAAAACAGTCTCAAGTCTCATTAACAAAGCATCGTGATGGGGCGATAGTACAAATCAGTCCCATCGAAAAAAGATTGCACTACTTCTAATCGTGCACATATCTACATCTGCATGAACGCAAAATACTAAACCTAAGGATAGCTAAGCTCAGATAGCAACTAAGCTTGCTAAAAAGCTACATAAGCTCTTGTGCTTAGCAATCTTGCCAACCCGCTAAATATCTTATGGACTAGCTGCTAAGCGCACTTAGCTAATCTAAGTCATACAAACTTAGATGGGTCTTTGCGTTGCATTGATGAGTAAAAATCGAGTTACAAAAATTTCTTAGACTTGTTTAGCTAGTTTAATAAGAAGTACAAAATGCCCTCTTAAATAAAACTATACGCTGTTGAATAGATAGTGACACACACCAACTCTGAGCTAATTTGAGGTATAAGCTCAATGGTAAAACAGCTAAGCAATGCTCCGTTGTTAAATGCAAAGTAAGCTCAAGTCTTAGTTTTGTTTTGAGAGTTATCCTGATCTAATGTCTTGCATGCACTTGCTTGCTCATAGCCTCAATATGATCTTGCTAAGCAAGGTTAGTGAGCGTGAAGACTAGGTAAAACAGGCGCATCATGTGGACGCCAATGTAAAGCAGGGCATAGATGCGCAATTGAGCAAGTTGGTATCTTGCTTGATTAAAATTCTGCGTGGTAACGCTGTAGCTTGCTTGAGATAACGTGATCGATCAGAGCAAGTTTTAGCAGTTTGAAAGCTTAGCTAGGCTTACTTTAGTGAGTGTTATTAGATACTCAGAATATACAAGCTCATCGTTATGCTTGTTAGCTTTGTCTACTGCTATCAAAAAAGTTTGCCAAGTTTAGGCTTATTGATAAGCAATTCAAACTTATCCTATCTTGAACCTAGATAGCTAGGCCTTTGTCATGTGTAAGCACAATAATAAGCATATGACTTGTGAGATTGCAAATCAAGCGTACTGATTGCGCAAACTTTGCAATCATAGCGCAATATTGCCCCATAAACATAACATAATACTCTTGTGTATCCTTGATATGTGGCTTGCCTGCTCAGTTTTAGGCTCTATAGTCGCAATCAATGTCCTTGCAAACTCTTCTTTATGAAAGTCTGAATCGTAGATAAAGAAAGTCCATTTTAATTGCAATTAAACCAAAACTCTTGGCCATAATACAATAAGTTTGCACAATCCATTCTTAGGCATAAAACTTGTGCTATAGCCACTAAAAAACAAACGCCTTTTCAAAGTGGCATTGAATAGTAAAACCAAAGCCATCATATGATAATAGCTAAGAGCTTGCAAAGAGCGCACTAGAACTAAGCAAGCTGTTATAGCTAAGAGGCAAGATATAGCAGAAGCTTATTTTCCTAAACAACAGCAAATACACAACATCTCAAGATCATCGCCGCGTAATTACTCGCAATTAGATGACAAAATTATTAGCGAGTAACAGGACAAACGCGCTATTAGTCTATATAGCCCGAATCACGGTGCTATAATGAGCGTTTTGAGAACAATTTAAGAAAAGTTCAATACAAGATCTTCTAGCTCATGAGTGCAGGGTAGATAGATTTGCGCCAAGTGCTTGAGTTAGGTGCTTATGATCTTGTCAAAATTATTGTCTTGAATGCGTGTAATCGTCGCACTCAACAAATTCACAGCAAAGTCTTCTGCGCTATCCTAAACGTATTGAAAGACTTGTGCTTATTTAGCCTAAGTGCTAATAATTTTCTTGCTCAAAATAAGTCCACTTTTGGTCTCATGAGCATACAGAATTTGCCTAAGTTTAGCTGTGATCTTTAATTATTGCAGCTGAGCGGGCGTTGGTTAGATCTCATAACACAGTTTGGAAGAACCAAGAATTGTCATTCATTGATACACTCTGGTACGGAAAGGGCCTCTCAGCAGCATTGCTCAGAGTGCCTCTGCTGCCTTTTTCTGCGTTGTTTGGACTGGTAACTTCGGTACGTCGTAGCTTGTACACTCAAGGCTATTTAAAGTCGACCGGACCAGTGGTGCCAGTGGTTGTAGTTGGCGGCGTAACTGTAGGCGGAACTGGCAAAACTCCAATTGTGATTGCGCTGGTTAATGAGCTAACCGAACGTGGTTTTAATCCTGGCGTGCTCTCTCGTGGCTATAAAGCCAAATGCGATGTCTTCCCATCCCAAGTTCCAATGGACTGTGATCCTGAGATCTTTGGTGATGAGCCTTCTTTAATTCGCCGTTCAACTGGTGTACCTGTAGTTATCGATCCTGTACGTACTCGTGGTGCTGATTACCTTGCGGGCTTAGGCGTGGATGTGATTATTACAGACGATGGATTGCAGCACTATGCTTTAGACAGAGAAGTTGAGATTTGCGTCTTAGATGGTACTCGCATGCTCGGTAATGGTTGTCTGCTCCCCGCAGGCCCATTACGTGAAGGTGAGTGGCGTCTGAGCGCGGTTAATTCTATTGTGGTCTCAGGTGCAGTTGCGCATCTTGGTCATAATCCAATGATGCTGCGCCCAAGTGCCATCACTGCTCTCAATCCAGATAATCCAAAGCAGTTAGAAGAAAGAGGGGAAGTTACCGCCTTCTGTGGCATTGGTAATCCAAGTCGCTTTTACAAGACTTTAGAAGACTGTGGATTTGTGGTCGTCAAGAAAGTTGAAGTAGGCGATCACAACAAAATGCCTTTTGATAAGCTGCGTGAGCTTGCCTCAGAGCGCACTGTCATCATGACAGCCAAAGATGCTATCAAGTATCGCAAAGAGGCTAAAGAGAGCTCACTTGATAATGTCTTTGTATTAAACGTAGCCGCTCAGCTCTCCAAGCATTTCTTTGACGATATTGTATCGAAGATTAAGCTGTCACTACACCGCGTTGAGCATCGTCGCCGTCGTCGTGAAGAGGCAGGCTATGTGCTGCAAAAGGTTGAGGGTATTGAGGATTACGGCATTAAAGCTGATGCTGATTACATTACTAAGACTGCAGCTAGACTTTCTGCTGAGATGCAAAATGCTGAGCTTGCTAAATCTCGTTTAAAGGCAGCTCTTAGAGCCGATAAAGAAGGCCCAGTACTGCCAGCTGACGATATTGAAATTAATCCAGAGCTCAATATCGACTTTAGCAAGCAAGTTAGCAAAGACGATGATCCACCACGTCAGATGGAATTTGAGCATCAAGCCCGCGCTGATTTCGTCAAAAGAGAAACCGTCGTGGTCGATGCCTACCGTCCAGGCATTGGCAAATCAAGCTCATCCAAGCTCGATAGCAAGCGTGATGACGATTTCGACGACCAGCTCAATACCAAGCATGACGACCAGCTTCAAGAAAATGCCGTCGCCTCCAAGCACGACGACAAGATTGAAGAAAATACCGTTGCAGCCAAGCTATCTGACAATGTTGTAGACTCCAAGCAAGATGTGGGTGTAGATGCAGCCAAGCACGACGACAAGATTGAAGAAAATGTTGTCGACACCAAGTCTGATGCTAACCATGCTGATGACCAGGTAGATGCTATCAATGCCGATGACGCTATTGAGTCCCATCAGATCGCCGATGAGACTGATGAAGCTAAGTCCGATACCAGCAAGGCTAATGCTAAGCCATCAGATGTCGTGGAGAGTGTAGAGCCTAAACAGGATATGTATGGTCCAGCAGCTGCGCTTATGGATAAAGCTGCTAAGTTTTATGAGCATGTCGAAACGCTCAGAAACATTGCTGAGCAAGCACAAGCTCAAGAGGCAGCAACTGATTCTCACAAGAGCGAAGATCAGTCAGTAGAGCTTACTGAGGCTAAAGCAGATGAGATCAGCGCCGTGGCAACTGCAGATGAGCAAAACACTAACAGCACCAATGCTGCTCAAGAAGAGCAGTCACAAGCTACTGCTCAAGATCTTATTGAAGAGTCAGCAACTGCTAATGAGGATGCGTCATATATTGCGCCGCTCTGGGTGCCATATATTCCAAAGGCCATTTCCAACTATTCAGCAGCAGCTGCAGTAACTACTGTTGAAAATGAAGCCACAGAAAAGACTGTTGCCAAGCAAGAAACTGTCGAGGCTAAGTCTGAGCCTAAGGTTGATGCCGATAAGTCAAAGATCACTGCTACAGCAGAGCAAGCTAAGAGTGAGTCCGTAGCTAGTGAAGAGACAACTGAGGTTAAGAGCACCGCCACAGCAGAGACTGCTGAGGTTAATGTCGAGCCTGTTGTTTACGATCTGTGGATTCCATCGATCCCATCACTGTTTATGCTCCAAGAGAGCAGATCAACAGTTGTGCTTGAGAGCAAGCAAGAGGCTCAAGATCTCAAGCATATAGATGCTGTTGCAGCTGAAAGCAAGAGTGGAAAGGATCAAGATGATGCTACTTCCAAGAGCGTAGCAACTGAGCCTGCTCTACAGGATCAGGCTAGTGATGCTTCCTTAGCACAGGATGCTGCTGCTCAAGATAAGAGTGCTCAAGACAGTGGATCTAAGGATGCCGAGGCTAAGAGCGAATCTGAAACTGATGTTCAGGTTGCCAAGGAGTACAAGCTGTGGATTCCATCCATTCCAGTTCTCCCAAGCTATAGCGCAACTGAAGCTTTAGAGGTTAGCCAAACTGCCGCTACTACGACGACTAAGTCGAAGAGCACAGCTAAGAAAGCCACCACTAAGCCAAGTGCCGCTGATACTGCAACCAAGGCATCTAAGGCCACTACAGCCAAGGCAAGTGCATCTGGTAGTGCTGTTAAGACATCTCCTGGTGAGGCTATTGCTGCAGCTAAGGGGACTACTAAGAAAACTGCAACTAAGAGTGCTGCAGGTGATGGTAGTGCGGTGTCAAAGACCACAACTAGACGAGCACCAACTCGAGCTGTAATTGCTTCTATTGATGAACTGCCAAAGAGTATTCGCAAGAAGACTACTAAAGCAACCAAGGATGCAGCTAAGAGCGAGGCTGTCTTACCATTAATTGATGCTTTAGATAAAAGTGAGTCTACTGATGCTGTAAATACTTTGGTTGCAGCAGCTAAGAAGGACGATGCCATTAGTGCAGTAGAGACTACAAAGAGCACAACTCGTACGCGTAAGAAGGCTAGTGAGAGCAAAGCCACTGACAAGTCAGAGACTACTGAAGCTGAGGCAAGTACTGCAACTCGCAAGAGCACTGCTAAGAAGACTACCACTAAGTCCACTAGCACTAGCGCCACTAAGAGTACTACCACTCGCAAGCGCACCAGCACAGCTGCAAAGAGTAAAGCTGCAGAGGATGTCACTGAGTTAAGTGAGGACAAGGTAGAGGTTGCAACTAGCAGTAAGACCACTACTAAGGCAAAGAGCACTGCAGCTAAGGCAACTAAGAAGACTAGCAAGGCAGAGAGCACATCAGATGCTGAGGTAACTACCAAGAAGTCAGCTAAGACTAGTGCTGCAGCTGAAGGAGCCGCCGATAGTGAAGCTTCAACCAAGAAGACAACTAAGGCTAGCGCCAAAGCTGATGCTGCCAAGGCAGAGAGCGATAAGGCAGATGCTGCCAAGTCAGAAAGTGCCAAGGCAGATTCAGATAAGGCCGAGAGTGCATCTGAAAGTGAGTCTAGCGCTAAGAGCACGGCTAAGCGTACAGTTAAGAGAACTACGCGTAGCAGCGCTAAGGATGAAAAAGATATTTTTGCCCTTAAGAAAATGCGTGATGTCTACGATCCAAATGCAGTTCCAACCAAACTGAAGCGCAAGACTACTACTAAAAGCAAGAGCGCTGAATAGCTAGTGTTTTGTATGATGAAAAAGCCTCCACTGTGTAAAAGATTGTGGGGGCTTTTTTGCATCTGAGTCTATGTATAGCATCTAATGTGCTCTACAATGATGTATATTGCCATCTTCACTGTGAAGGCTGCTTTGATGTTTTATCGGAGAGTAGCTAAGATCGTGAGGTGGATTTATCGTTTTGCTGTTTAGAGCAATTAACAGCAATTAACAGTTTTGAAAAAAAATAGATAAATGTGTTAATATACATTTATTATGAGCACATATAAGATTGGACAATTTGCTAAATTGGTACGCCGTACCCCAGCTACGATCCGACGTTGGGAGGCTGAAGGTAAAA
>NZ_CABTML010000115.1:0-32870 GCF_902485895.1 uncultured Anaerobiospirillum sp.
ACGGGTTACTTTGATTGCAGGTAGGTCGAATGGTAGAGGTAGGAAGTCTTTCATGGGGATATGCACTCGGTCAATAAATGGATAGGTGATTATATTATATATTGACCGATAAAACAAGAGATATTCAATGATTTTATATATCGATATTGATCGTTATATGATCAAAGGAGAAAATAGCCACTTAGATAGATCATTAGATGGTATAGCTTATCTCTATAGTTTCTATTAACGCTTCGCTTGTCTAAGACATAAAAAGTGCTGATATATCCCCGTTTTAGGTTGACTAATGACGTGGTATAGGGTATTTTTCTTTGCTCAGATCAGATCTTTTCAAGATCACAGATTTAAGGTCTCTAACCTTTGTTAAGACCTAATTAAGCTCCCGCATTAGATCATTAAAGACGCTTTAAACATACTTATCTAGCCATGTGTTAGATCTGATGCTTACGTCTTATTTATAGTGTCTATTAGCTCTATTAGAGAGTTAAACGCTATGTGCCGGGATCTCTAATTTAACTGAGCTTAAGAAGATTTACTGATGGACTTTCAGTAATCATAAGACTCCAGATTTAGCCCATGACAGTCACACTCTTGCTTTGTAAGCTCTAGGTTGCATTGCAAGTACAGCTGTCACATACATTGATTGTTTAAGCCGGGATCTCTGTATGCAAGTACAGAGTGTCAAAAATGAGCGAAAGTAAGAACAGCAAGCAGACAGCTGATGCTTCTAAGAAAGCAAATGCTGCCGTTAAGAACAAGAAGTCCGATCTTAAGACTGCCGATACCAAGAAAGCCGAGGTAAAGAAGGTAGATGCTAAGAAGGCAAAGCAGGGTGCTTCTAACCCACTTGATTATGTCTTATGGACTGTATCCCTTGCTTTATTAGTGCTTGCAATCGGTGGTAATTACTACTACACCCGCTTCATGATGATCGATGAGACTTCTTTAGTCCGTTTAGGTCGTGTAGCTTTAGTTATTGCTATCATCGTAGCTGGTCTTGCTGTTACTCTGTTTACTAGCAAGGGCAAGAGACTGCTCGCTTTCACCCGCGACTCCTACACCGAGTTACGTAAGGTAGTATGGCCAACTCGTAACGAGGGTCTGCAGACTACTTTCATCGTTTTCATCGCTGTAAGCTTAGTCAGCCTCTTCCTGTACTTATGCGACCTGATCTTCTTGCAGATCGTCCGCATCATCACCTTATAAGATAGATAGGTGTCCTAAATGTCAGATTTAGAAAACATGGTAGAAGAGAAGGTAGAGTCTGCAGAGCAGGGCGTATCTGCCGAAGCTCCTATGGTCGACGATATCGCACAAGATGCAGAAGCTCCTTTCTTAACTGATGAGCAGGCTGCTGCATCAGGTGAAGCTTCTCCTTTTGACGCTGTAATCGCACAGGTAGAAGAGTCTAAGAAGGCTCCTGCTAAGAAGGTTGCAACTAGAAATAAGAAGACTGGTCTTATCGACCTCAAGAAGCCATTAAAGTTAGAGCCTAAGGATCCATCTGAGGTTCCTATGCGTTGGTACATCCTGCAGGCCTACTCTGGCTTCGAGCAGCGTGTTGCTCAAGCTTTAATCGAGCGTATCAAGATTAACAACATGGAAGAGTACTTCGGTGAAGTCTTGGTACCAAAAGAGAAGGTTAAGGACGTTAAAGACGGTAAGCAGCGTGAGAGTGAGCGTAAGTTCTTCCCAGGCTATGTTATGGTCGAGATGAAGATGACCTCCGACTCTTGGCAGCTTGTTAAGCACACCGAGCGCGTATTAGGCTTTATCGGTGGTACTCCAGAGCGTCCAATGCCAATTACTAAGGCTGAGGCTGATCGTATCTTAAATCGCCTGAAGGAGACCTCTGAGGCTCCACGTCCTAAGAACCTCTTTGAAGTTGGTGAAAAGGTTCGTGCTACCGAGGGTACCTTCAAGGACTTCTCTGGTACCGTTGAGAAGGTTGATTACGAGAAGAACCGTCTTACCGTTTCTATCAATATCTTCGGTCGTGCTACCCCAGTTGAGCTTGAGCTCGGCCAGGTTGAAAAAGATATCGACTAAGTGCATGGATGGCTTATCAAAGCCTCAATGTATTGTTGCGAAAGGGCAGTCATATGACTGCCTTTTTTATAGCTGTCATCTATATCCTCATCCCCTTGCGTATCTGCAGCCATATCTAAGAGCATCTCAATAGCCCTCGCAACAGCGCTCTGCTTTTTTACATTGTCCCCTTACATTGCTTTTCCAAATTTTCCTCTGCCGCTGCAGCTTGCTTCGACCTCTTAAGCAGCTAAATTTGCTGCTTTGCATTTCACGCTCTAAATAGCGTCGAGAGCCTTGATTGTTATGGTGGCTTGAAGATCGGGGATCATAAGGTGGGGTGGCCTTAGGACTTAAAAAGATCAGTGATGTGAGGGGGAAAAGCAGTGGATCATAGCTTTGAGGATCAGAAGATCATTAGGACTAAGTCTGATTTAAATGAAATGTAAAAAAGATCACCAAAAGTTGTTGATCAGCGAAAATGGATTCTGTATAATATTAAGGATTTACTGTTTTGTGACGTAGATCTCATTTTTGAGGGTTTCTAAGTCATATTCAGTATCAGATTTCCTAGTAAATCAAGGTTCTACCCTTGATGCGGGAAGCGTATCAAACTCGGAGAGTTTGACGTATCAAACACCTTGTTTGAGCGCGCCATACCCACATAGAGAGAATTTATAACATGGCAAAGAAAGTTTCTGCCTACATCAAGCTGCAGGTTGGCGCTGGTAATGCCAATCCAGCTCCTCCAGTAGGTCCTGCCTTAGGTCAGCACGGCGTTAACATTATGGAGTTCTGCAAGGCATTCAATGCTCACACTGCAAAACTCGAGAAGGGCGCCCCAGTTCCAGTAGTTATTACTGTTTATGCTGACAAGTCTTTCACCTTCATCACTAAGACCCCACCAGCATCCTTCTTAATCAAGAAGGCTCTGAACATCCAGTCAGCTTCTCACAAGCCTGGCAAGGAAGTAGCTGGTAAGATCACCATGGCTCAGTGCCTTGAGATCGCTAAGGTTAAAGAGCCTGACATGACCGGTGCAGATTTAGAAGCTTCTGCACGTACAATCGCCGGTACTGCCCGCTCCATGGGTGTTCAGGTGGAGGAGTAAGACATGGCAAAGTTATCTAAGCGCATGAAGGAAATCCGTTCCATCATCGACCGCACTCGCGAGTATGATGTAACTGAGGGTTTCGACACCTTAAAGAAGACCGCTAAGGCAAAGTTCGTTGAGTCTGTAGACGTAGCTATCCAGCTCGGTATCGACCCAACCAAGTCCGACCAGAACATCCGTGGCGCTACCGTTCTGCCACACGGCACCGGCCGTAGCGTTCGCGTTGTAGTTTTCACCCAGGGCGAATTAGCTGAGCAGGCTAAGGCTGCAGGTGCAGACTTCGTAGGTATGGACGAGCTTGCTCACGAGATTAAGCAGGGCAAGTCTGACTTTGACGTAGTTATCGCTTCTCCAGATGCAATGCGCGTTGTAGGTCAGTTAGGTCAGATCTTAGGTCCACGTGGCTTAATGCCAAACCCTAAGGTTGGTACTGTTACCCGTGACGTAGCTACCGCTGTTAAGAATGCTAAGTCTGGTCAGGTTCGTTACCGTAACGATAAGACTGGTGTTATCCAGGCTTCTATCGGCAAGGTTGACTTCGACTCTGCCAAGCTGGTTGACAACTTAAACGCTTTATTAGGCGCTATTGTTAAGGCTAAGCCAGCTGCTGCTAAGGGCACCTTCATCAAGAAGGTATGCATCTCCACCACTATGGGTGGCGGCATCACCGTTGATAAGAGCACCTTAAAGACTGATCGTGCTGGCGCTGCTTCTTAATAGCAACGTCTAGAGCATCAGCTTTAGAGCCCTTAAAGAAAGGGGCTTAGGCCTCTTTCTTAAAGATTACATGTTTGGATACTAACATTATGAATTTGGCCGGGAGCTTAATCTCCCAACCAAAGACCGCAGGGGGAAGTATCCTTAATCATCCTGCGCAGGCGGAAATTAGCTCTATAGGATCTATCCTTTAGAATTGATATCCGGTACATACCCCTATAATGGGGTCAACTGTCATAGCTTAAGCATAAGTCAGCCTGTATGTACGTCTTATATGCAGGGGATAAGTGTGGCGGCTGTGATAAACCAGGAGTCACTGCTAAAAATGGCATTAAATCTCGAAGACAAGAAGCAAATTGTTGCTGATGTTAGCGAAGTCGCCAAGAAAGCATTATCAGCTGTTTGTGCTGATTCCTGTGGCATTCCTGTAGCTGCAATGACCAAGCTCCGCAAGGACGCACGTGCTAACAACGTTTACTTACACGTTGTTCGTAACACCCTCCTTGCTCGTGCTGTAGAAGGCACCGCTTTTGAGTGCATGAAGGACCAGTTCAAGGGCCCAACCTTAATCGGTCTTTCCATGGAGCACCCAGGCGCAGCTGCACGTCTGTTCAAGGAATTCGCAAAGCAGAACGACAAGTTCTCCATCAAAGCCTTAGCTTTTGAAGGCACTTTATATGATGGTAAGGACGTTGACGTATTAGCATCACTGCCAACCTACGAGGAAGGCGTTGCTCAGTTAATGGCAACCATGAAGGAAGCTGCAGCTGGCAAGCTCGTACGTACTCTTTCTGCTCTGGGCGACAAGCTTCAGGCAGAGGGTGGCGCTGCTTAATAGAGCCTTATGGCTTTATAAAGCACAGTCTGCTTTCTAAGACTAAGTTGCAACTTTGTATATTTACTAAAGTTGCATCATAACTGACTTAGTCAGTCTAAAGATTTTTTGATGAGCATGCTTTTAGCACTCATCTATACAGATTACTTTTTCTAAAGGAATACCAAAATGGCATTATCTAAGGATGATATCATTAACGCTATTGCTGAAATGAGCGTTATGGAAGTTGTTGAGCTCGTTAAGGCAATGGAAGAGAAGTTCGGCGTTTCAGCTGCTGCTGCTGTAGTTGCTGGCCCAGCTGCTGGCGGTGCCGCTGCTGCTGAGGAGAAGACCGAGTTCGACGTAACCTTAAAGGACGTTGGTGGCAACAAGATCGCTGTTATTAAGGCAGTTCGTGGCGCTACCGGTTTAGGCCTGAAGGAAGCTAAGGACTTAGTTGAGTCTGCTCCTGCTAAGATCAAGGAAGGCGTTTCTAAGGAAGACGCTGAGGCTCTCAAGAAGGCCTTCGAAGAGGCTGGTGCTACTGTTACCATCGAGTAATAGACACTGCTCAAATAGCCGAATGCTTCGATTCGGAGTACAGGCTGCCTAGCAGCCTGTGCAATATAACCCGAGTGCTCTTAATGGGCCTCGGGTTTCGATGCCTTAAAAGGTGATGCAATTTAACTGAAGAACATTCAGATTTTGACATCAATACTCACCAGGACGATGCCGGGGTCAGCTCTGACCTAAATTAAGTAAAAGTGCACAAGCTTAATTTGTGTTTTCCGTCCGTCTTAGGCCTATGGCCTGTTCTAAGCGTTCCAAAAACAGTTAGTTACTACCGTGTTACTGATCAGCCATGCAGCCTGTGTATGAGCTCAAACAGATTATAGGGAAAACGCGCTGCGCGCTGCCCATTCTCTGCCGATCATTAGCCTGTAGAATCGCGCTTATATACTCTGCACCGTACCCTTTGACTTAGGTCTTAGGTAAATACCGTATTACAAAGTTCATTTCTTGGCTGCTGCTCTTTAGAGCAATCGGCACTTAAATGTGCCCAGAGCAGATAAGAAACCGTTGCACACATGGTCTTTAAATGCCATTAAGTGCACAAGCTAAGAGCTTTTATGTAGGTTTCGGTCGTTAAAGGCGACCGTCTGCGCTGTATGAGTGAATGAACTTGAGTATGCTGCAAAGTCAGCTAACGCTCCATGCGAGCATCTATGTTCAACTATTAGTTTGAGAGCAACGATCTTGTTTAAGCTCATTGAAAGCTTCTTTAATAAAGATCGTATAGCTACATTAGTTTGCTCAGGCTTTAAATGCCAGGGTAGTTTGAACAAACTTACGGATGCAGCTTGTAGCAGCGGATTTAATTACTGGTAAGAATAAGGGCATGTTTTTATATGCCATTATTAACGCTGTGGACGACGACCTAACTCAATGAAGCTTTGCGTGAGCTTTTCATTCGGTCGTGCATCTTGAAGTGATGAGTAACAGTCTTAATCTTAATGGTTGCAGTGACTTGCGCCATCCATGACCTCAAACCACCTAAGATGGCTGTGTATAGCCTTATGCTTGTAGTACAACGCACAAGTGTTTGTAACTTGTATAAGAGCACAACATCTATATTAGTGATTTGACCCGGTAGCAAAGAAATAGTAAAGCAAAGATACGAACATAAACTTTACATGTTCTAAAAACTGTAAAAGGTTTAAAGTAGTAGATTAGGCTTTAAATATCAATGCGTTGACCGGTTTGCTTGTTGCAAGCAGGGCAGGCGGCTTTTATAGCCCCTCAATCGCGACAAAGATCAACCTGAGGATCCCAATTCCATGGTCTACTCGTATACTGAGCAAAAGCGTATCCGTAAGGATTTCGGAAAGCGAGTTAAGGTGCTCGACACCCCATACTTACTTGCCGTTCAGCTTGATTCATTCAAACAATTCATCAGCGCCGATCCGTTAAATGAGAACGGCTTAGTTGCTGCTTTCAAGAGTGTTTTCCCAATCAAGTCATATTCGGGAAATGCTGAGCTCTGTTACAACTCTTTCAAGTTAGGTGAGCCTAAGTTCGATGTTCACGAGTGTATGATTCGTGGCACCACTTACTCTGCCCCTCTTAAGGTCAACTTAAGCCTTATTCGTTACGAGAAGGACTCTCCTAAGACTGTTAAAGAGAAGATTGACCAGGAAGTCTATATGGGCGAAATTCCGCTCATGACTGAGAATGGTACCTTCATCATTAACGGTACTGAGCGTGTAGTTGTTTCTCAGTTACACCGTTCTCCTGGTGTATTCTTTGACAATGATAAGGGTAAGACCCACCCAGGTCGCGTACTCTTCTCTGCCCGTATTATTCCTTACCGTGGCTCATGGTTAGACTTCGAGTTCGATCACCGCGACAACCTGTTTGTTCGTATCGACCGTCGTCGTAAGTTACCAGCATCTGTTCTGCTGCGTGCTTTAGGTTACAACACCGAGCAGATTCTCGATATCTTCTACGATACCGTTGCAATTGAGATCAAGTCCAATAAGCTCATGATGGAGCTTGTTCCTGATCGTCTGCGTGGTGAAACCGCTACTTTCGACATTCAGCTTGATGGCAAGGTATTAGTTGAGGCTGGTAAGAAGATTACCGTTCGCCATATTCGTGAACTGCGTAAGGCTGGCCAGAACTATATCGAGATTCCACCTGAGCACCTTATCGGTAAGATCCTCGCTAAGGACTACAAGGATAAGGAAGGCAATGTAGTGTTAGCTGCTAACACTGAGCTTACCTTAGAGAAGCTGCCTTTAATTCCTCAGTTAGGTCTCAAGCGCTTTGAGATCCTCTTCACCTCTCAGGTTGATGAGGGTTCATTCATTGCTGATACCATGCGTTCTGACGCAACTCGTGATCTCACTTCAGACAACGATGATCGCATCGCTGCTCTGTTTGAAATCTACAAGATGATGCGTCCAGGTGAGCCTCCAACCACCGAAGCTGCAGAAGGTCTCTTTAACAACCTGTTCTTTGCAGAGGATCGCTACGACTTATCTTCTGTAGGTCGTATGAAGTTTGATTCTCGCTTCGTTGAGATCTCACGTGTCAAGACCGCTTTAGAGCGCACCTTATCTGACAGCGAGTTCCCTATTAACACCCAGGATGGTGGCATCTACGTAACTGGTGGCTATGTATACGCTGAGTATCCAAAGCTTCTTGACATCGTACGTGCACACTTAGAGCCATCTGAGGCTCAGTGCCTGCCTCTGTCCAATCCAGAGCGTTGTGCTGACAAGCTCTTAGACTTCCTCGACGGCTTCTTAGTTAAGGCTGTAAACGATCCAATGGTAAGTGCCGCCGATCGTTTCGTCTTCAAGAAGGTTCAGATCACTCCAAAGGATGGTGAGACCGTTGAGCTCGAGCGTTGCGTAATTCTGCCATTAGACCTCCTTAAGGATCGTACTGCTAAGGCAGCTATTATCGATGCTGAAGTAACTGATAAGAAGGGTAAGGCCTTAAACTTAATCCGTGAGCGTGATGAGTTATACCGTGGCACCCTGTCTCACAACGACATCATCAAGGTTATGCGTTACCTCGTGCGTATCCGCAACGGTAAAGAGACCATTGATGATATCGATCACTTAGGCAACAGACGTATTCGTTCCGTTGGTGAAATGGCTGAAAACCAGTTCCGTATCGGTCTGGTTCGTGTAGAGCGTGCAGTTAAGGAGCGTCTGTCTTTAGGCGATCTCGATAGCACCACTCCACAAGAGCTCATCAACGCTAAGCCAATTAGTGCTGCTATTAAGGAGTTCTTCGGCTCTTCACAGTTATCTCAGTTCATGGATCAGAACAACCCATTATCTGAGGTTACCCACAAACGTCGTATCTCCGCTTTAGGCCCAGGTGGTTTAACCCGTGAGCGTGCTGGCTTCGAGGTTCGTGACGTTCACCCAACCCACTACGGTCGTTTATGTCCAATTGAGACCCCTGAAGGTCCAAACATTGGTCTTATCAACTCCTTAGCTGTGTTTGCTCGTTGCAACGACTATGGCTTCTTAGAGACTCCATACCGTCGTGTTAACAATCAGCACGTATCTGAGGACTTTGAGTACTTATCTGCTATCGACGAAGGTCAGTATGTTATTGCTCAGGCAAACACTGACTTAGACGAGAACGGTAACATCATCGATGAGTACGTACAGTGCCGTTACAAGGGAGAATCTACTGTTCGCCGCGCTAGTGACGTACAGTACATGGACGTTTCACCTCAGCAGGTTATTTCCGTTGCTGCAGCGTTGATTCCGTTCCTTGAGCACGATGACGCTAACCGTGCGCTGATGGGTGCAAACATGCAGCGTCAGGCTGTTCCTACTGTTCGTTCTGAAAAGCCATTCGTTGGTACTGGTATGGAGCGTGCTGTAGCGGTTGACTCTGGTGTTTCCATCGTGGCACGTCGTGGCGGTGTTATCGAGCACGTTGATGGCAACCGTATCGTTGTTCGTGTTAACGAAGATGAGATCCGTGGTACTTCTGATGCTGGTATCGATATTTACAACCTCATCAAGTACACCCGTTCTAACCAGAACACCTGCATTAACCAGCGTCCATGTGTAAACATTTACGAGCAGGTTGCAGCTGGTGACGTATTAGCTGACGGTAGCTCCACTGATTTAGGTGAGCTGGCATTAGGTCAGAACTTACGTATCGCCTTCATGCCATGGAATGGTTACAACTACGAGGACTCTATCTTAGTTTCCGAGCGTGTTGCAGCTAAGGATCGTTTAACCACTATCCACATTCAGGAAATCTCCTGTGTGGCTCGTGACACCAAGCTCGGCCCTGAGGAAATCACTGCTGATATTCCTAACGTAGGTGAGCAGGCTCTCTCTAAGCTTGATGAGTCCGGTATCGTTTATGTTGGTGCTGAAGTTTGCGGCGGCGACATCCTCGTTGGTAAGGTAACTCCAAAGGGTGAGACCCAGTTAACTCCAGAAGAGAAGCTGCTTCGCGCTATCTTCGGTGAGAAGGCCTCCGAGGTTAAGGATTCCTCAACTCGCGTACCTAACGGTGTATTCGGTACTGTTGTAGACGTACAGGTATTCACCCGTGAGGGCGTAGATAAGGATTCACGCGCACTCGAAATCGAAGAGATGCAGCTGAGCAAGGCACGTAAGGACTTAGACGAAGAGTTCTCATTCTTAACTGCCGGTATGCTCCGCCAGGTACGTAACATCCTCGTCCGTGCTGGTTTAGACCGCAAGGAAGTTGATGCTCTGTCCGATGTTGAGCTCTTTGAGTGCCACGTACCTAACGACAAGGCACTGCGTGAGATTGAAGAAATCTCTGCTCGCATTGATGAGTACCGTGCTGAGTACAAGGAAAAGTACGAAGTTATCCGCCGTAAGATCACTGAGGGTGATGACTTAACCCCAGGCGTTCTGAAGATCGTTAAGGTTTACCTCGCTGTTAAGCGTCGTATTCAGCCAGGCGATAAGATGGCAGGTCGTCACGGTAACAAGGGTGTTATCTCTAAGATTTGCCCTATCGAGGATATGCCATACGATGAGGATGGTGTACCAGTAGATATCGTGCTCAACCCATTAGGTGTGCCTTCTCGTATGAACATTGGTCAGGTTCTCGAGGTTCACTTAGGTTTAGCTGCTAAGGGTATCGGTAATGTCATCAACAAGATGCTTGTTGAGCAAAAGGCTATTGCTGAAATCCGCGCTATGCTGCAGAAGATCTACGATTTAGGTGGCTCTTCACAGGAAGTAGACATTAGCTCAATGTCTGATGATCAGGTAATGGTACTTGCCGAGAACTTACGTGACGGTATGCCAGTAGCTACCCCTGTATTCGACGGTGCAACCGAAGAATCCATTAAGGAGCTGCTCGAGCTTGCAGGTCTGCCTAAGTCCGGTCAGATGACTTTATTTGACGGTACTACTGGTCGTCCATTCGAGCGTAAGGTAACCGTTGGTTATATGTACATGCTCAAGCTCAACCACTTAGTTGATGACAAGATGCATGCTCGTTCTACCGGTTCTTACTCATTAGTTACTCAGCAGCCATTAGGCGGTAAGGCTCAGTTCGGTGGTCAGCGCTTCGGTGAAATGGAAGTGTGGGCCCTTGAGGCTTACGGTGCTGCCTATACCTTACGTGAGATGCTGACTGTTAAGTCAGACGACGTAAACGGCAGAACCAAGATGTACAAGAACATCGTTGACGGTGCATACAAGATGGAAGCTAGCATCCCAGAATCCTTCAATGTATTGCTTCGTGAAATCCGCTCGCTGGGTATCAATATCGACCTGGTTCGCAAAGACTAATTGCCGTGGTGGCAGCTTCAATGAAGCTGCTGCCTAAAAAGCAGGGCAACCTGCTGCAGGGGCTAAAAAAGTCCCTGCGCTAAGGCATGGAGTTGTAAAGTCGCTTTTTGGACGTTTTATCCTAAGAGCTGCTGGTCAGACAATCAAAGCCGTGAGGGACAAATATTCACGGCTCTAAAGCGAAACTGACAACTCATAAAAGATAATTTCTTCGCAGGAGAAACTGTTGTGAGCATGCAAGAAATCGGTCAAGACGAGACCCTCTTAGAGGGCTTTGGCACCGAACTTCCGACCGCTAATAAGGACGACGAGTTTGCAATGGGCTTAGATATTTCTGAGTCTTTAGGCAAGCTTGCTAACCGCAGCAACAACGCCCTCAAGCAGAAGCTTGAGGATTTTGACGCGATCAAGATTGGTCTTGCATCGCCTGAGATGATCCGTGCTTGGTCTTATGGCGAAGTTAAGAAGCCAGAGACCATCAACTATCGTACTTTCAAGCCAGAGCGTGACGGCTTATTCTGTGCCAAGATCTTCGGCCCTACCAAGGATTACGAGTGTCTTTGCGGTAAGTACAAGCGTTTAAAGCACCGTGGCACTATCTGTGATAAGTGTGGTGTTGAAGTTACCCAGGCTAAGGTTCGTCGTGAGCGTATGGGCCACATTGAGCTGGCATCCCCTGTAGCTCACATTTGGTTCTTAAAGTCACTGCCATCCCGTATCGGTCTGATTCTCGATATGAAGTTACGCGATATTGAAAGCGTACTTTACTTCGAGAGCTATGTTGTTACCGATCCTGGTATGACTGAGCTTCGTGAGCGTCAGCTGCTCACCGAAGAAGAGTACATGAATGCACTCGAGCTCTTTGGTGATGACTTTAGCGCCAAGATGGGTGCTGAGGCTATCTTAGAGATCCTGCAGCACATGGATCTTGAGGCCGAGATTAACTCTTTACGTGAGTCTTTAGACACCACCTCTTCAGAGTCTAATCGTAAGAAGTACGCCAAGCGCTTAAAGCTCATGGAGTCTTTCGTTCATTCTGGTAACAAGCCTGAGTGGATGATCTTAACTGTTCTGCCAGTTCTGCCTCCAGATTTACGTCCATTAGTTCCACTTGATGGCGGTCGTTTTGCTACTTCCGATCTCAACGACTTATACCGTCGTGTGATCAACCGTAACAACCGTTTAAAGCGTCTTTTAGACTTAGTTGCTCCAGAGATCATCGTACGTAACGAAAAGCGTATGCTCCAGGAGTCCGTTGACGCTCTGATGGATAACGGTCGTCGCGGTCGCGCTATTTCTGGCTCTAACAAGCGCCCATTAAAGTCACTTGCTGACATGATTAAGGGTAAGCAAGGTCGTTTCCGTCAGAACCTGCTCGGTAAGCGTGTTGACTACTCTGGTCGTTCTGTAATTACTTGCGGTCCTAATCTGCGTCTGCACCAGTGCGGTCTTCCTAAGAAGATGGCATTAGAGCTCTTCAAGCCATTCATTTTCGGTCGTCTTGAGATGCGCGGTCACGCCGCTACCATCAAGGCCGCTAAGAAGATGGTAGAGCGCGAGGATGCAATCGTATGGGATGTACTTGAAGAGGTAATCCGCGAGCATCCAGTATTATTAAACCGTGCTCCGACCCTGCACCGTTTAGGTATTCAGGCTTTCGAGCCAATCTTAGTTGAAGGTAAGGCTATCCGTCTGCACCCACTCGTATGTCCAGCATTTAACGCTGACTTCGACGGTGACCAGATGGCTGTTCACATTCCATTAACCCTTGAGGCTCAGCTTGAGGCTCGTGCGTTAATGATGTCTACCAACAACATTCTGTCTCCTGCTTCAGGTGACCCAATCATCGTTCCTGCACAGGACGTGGTTTTAGGCCTGTACTACATGTCTAAGTCACGTGTTGGCGCTAAGGGCGAGGGTATGATCATCTCTGATGCCCATGAGGCTGAGCGTCTGTACAAGAGTGGTGTTGCTGAGATGCAGGCTCGTGTTGCTTGCCGCATCTCTTACTCTGTTAAGGATCCAGAGACTGGTGAGTTCACCGATAAGAATGAGCTGCGCTTAACCACTATTGGTCGTGCCATTCTCTCTTTAATCCTGCCACGCGGTATGTCCTATGACTTCATTGATCCTCCAGTAGAGGGTGTAAATGAAGAGAACATGCGTGAAGTATTAGCTCAGAAGGATTGGTTTACCAAGGTATCTAACCAGCCTTTAGGTAAGAAGCGTATTGCAGGCTTATTAAACAACTGCTACCGCCTCTTAGGCCTCTCTGAGACCGTATACTTCGCTGACCGCGTCATGTACACCGGTTTCCGTAACGCAGCTATCTCCGGTTCTTCTGTTTGCGTTGACGATATGCTCATTCCTAAGGAGAAGCAGACCATTATTGCTGCAGCTCAGAAGGAAGTTCTGTCCATTCAGCAACAGTACGATAACGGTCAGATTACCCAAGGCGAGCGTTATAACAAGGTTATCGATATTTGGTCTAACGCCAACGATAAGGTTATGAAGGCTATGATGGCCAACTTATCCGTTGAGAAGGCAACCAATATCTTAGGTCAAGAAGAGCAGCAGGCATCTTTCAACAGCATCTACATGATGGCTGACTCAGGTGCTCGTGGTTCTCCAGCTCAGATTCGTCAGCTTGCCGGTATGCGTGGTCTGATGGCAACCCCAGATGGTTCCATTATTGAAACCCCAATTATCGCTAACTTCCGTGAAGGTCTGAACGTACAGCAGTACTTCATTTCAACCCACGGTGCTCGTAAGGGTCTTGCTGATACCGCTCTTAAGACCGCTAACTCCGGTTACTTAACTCGTCGTCTCGTTGACGTAGCTCAGGATCTGGTGATCACTGAGGACGATTGCGGTACCACTGAGGGTCTCGAGATCACTCCACACGTAAGCGGTGGTGACGTTATTGAGAACTTACGTGACCGTGTATTAGGTCGTACCTTAGCTGATGACGTCTTAAAGCCAGGTTCTAAGGAAGTTCTGCTTCCTGCTGGTATGCTCTTAGATGAGAAGTGCTGCACTATCTTAGAAGAGTACAAGATTGAGAAGGTAAAGGTTCGTTCACCTATTACTTGCTCCACTAAGTACGGTGTTTGCGCTAAGTGCTATGGTCGTGACCTTGCTCGTGGCCACATCGTTAACGCTGGTGAGGCAGTTGGTGTTATCGCTGCTCAGTCCATCGGTGAGCCTGGTACTCAGCTGACCATGCGTACCTTCCACATTGGTGGTGCTGCATCTCGTGCTGTTGCTGAGTCTGGTGCAACTGTTAAGAATTCAGGTACTATCCGTATCCTGAACTCTAAGACTGTAACTAATACCGACGGTAAGGAAGTAGTAACTTCCCGTCAGTCCGAGTTATTAGTTATGGACGAGTTTGGTGCTTCAAAGGAAAGCCATAAGATCCCTTACGGCGCTATCTTTGAGGTTAAGGATGGTGAAGAGGTTAAGGCTGGCGCTGTTGTCGCTCGTTGGGACCCTCACACCCACCCAATTATTTCTGAAGTGCACGGTCGCTTAAAGTTCATCGACATTATCGAGGGTATTACCGTTGATAAGAAGGAAGATGAGGCTTTAGGTATTTCCTCTATCGAGGTCCGTGAGATCGCTGCTCGCCCATCTCAGGGTAAGGACAAGCGTCCAGCTGTTAAGATCGTTGATCAAGACGGTAACGACGTAATGATCCCAGGTACTACTGTTCCTGCTCAGTACATGCTTCAGGGTAAGGCCATTGTGCAGTTACTCGACGGTGCAGAGGTTAACATCGGTGATATTATCGCCCGTATTCCTCAGCAGGCTGGTGGTACTAAGGATATTACCGGTGGTCTTCCACGTGTTGCTGACCTCTTTGAGGCTCGTGCTCCTAAGGAGCCTGCAATCTTGGCTGAGATCTCTGGTACTGTTTCCTTCGGTAAGGAGACCAAGTCCAAGCGTCGTCTCATCATTACTCCAGAGCCAGGCACTTTAAACGAGATCGGTCTGCCAGCAGAGCAGCATGAGGAGATGATCGCCCTGTCACGCAACCTGAACGTCTTCGAGGGCGAAAAGGTTGAGAAGGGTGAAGTGATCGCTGACGGTCCAGAGTCTCCACACGACATTCTGCGTCTGCGTGGTGTTAACGCTGTAGCTAACTACATCGTTAACGAGGTTCAGGACGTTTACCGTCTGCAGGGTGTAAAGATTAACGATAAGCACATTGAGGTTATCGTTCGTCAGATGCTCCGCAAGTGCGAGATCTTAGACCCAGGTGAGTCCACTGAGTTTATCAAGGATGAGCTTGCTGAGGTTGCATACGTACGTACCGTAAACGAGCGTCTGCGTTCTGAGGGCAAGAGAGAGGTTCTCTACCGTCATATCCTCATGGGTCTGACTAAGGCTTCCTTATCTACTGAGTCCTTCATCTCAGCTGCATCCTTCCAGGAAACCACTCGTGTTCTTACCGAGGCTTCCGTGGCAGGCAAGCTCGACGAGCTGCGCGGCCTGAAGGAGAACGTAATCGTAGGTCGTCTCATCCCAGCTGGTACTGGCTTCAAGTACCATCAGCAGCGTCGCGAGGAAATTGCTCGTGCCAAGCTGCGTAATGAGTCTTACGATGTAATTCTCAACAACACTGAAGTTGAGAAGCAGATTGGTGAGGCTTTAGATAACTTAAGCTTTATGGACACCTTCAATCAGAATGGTGGTTTCTAAAGCTAAGTTATAAAGCTAAGAGGCTGCAGATACTTAATCTGCAGTTATAAAAAAAGGCCGTAAGTATCAAGCTTGCGGCCTTTTTTTTCACCAAATATTCCATGCGATCGCAAAGTTAGTAAGATAAGTGCCAGCCTTAAACTATTTTTAGCTTGTTTAGCTTTATAGTTCTAAGCTTGAAAGCTTGGGTTTTACCTAAATCTTGTTCGGAGTCGTATGTGAAAGAGAGCTTTATCATCAACTGCCCAGCTACACTCACTCATGGCCATCAGAGCCTTATCGACATGATTGCAAGTGTTGAGGACAAGAGAACAATCGGTGCTTTGATTTTTATGGGAGCGGCTGCCCCCCTTGCTGCAGCTAATACGAGCATGCTATCTAATTGTTTTGGACCTCAAAGTGCCATGACAAATGATGATATGGAGAAGATCCACAAGCTTACTAAACTGTATCAAAAGCTAGCCTTAGATCATGGCGCTAAACTGCTCGTGTGCGGTAAAGCCGCAAGATCAAGAGGTTTAACTGAGCAAAGCATGCTCGCAGAGGGTTTTGAATTTTCAGGTTATATGGAGATCTTAGCTCTGCTCAATCGCAAGGATGAGAAGGTGATTACATGGTAACTATAGTTGTTTACTTTGAAAGCCTGCATAACTTCGCCGCCACCTCATCATCACAAGCGCAGCAAGATGCAGCTTCTTTAAATGACACAACGATAGGCGAGCTTAGGCTACGTTATGAGCAAGGTTTAGATCTCCTCTTAAATGCTGCAGATCTAGAGGTACCATGTAGTGCCATCTTCATGGAGAGAGCAGATCTTAACGCGACCATCTTACAAGAGTGCTTAGGCGAGTCTTTAATAAAGAAGTTTAAGCAGCTTGAGCTTTACGAAATTCCAACCTTCGTGCTCGCACCGTCAAATGTAGCGACGGCGCTAGACACTAATGTAGCGACGGAGTTAGACACTAGTGTTGCAAGCAGCTTGCAATCTAAGAGTGCTACAAGCGCGATCTTGGACTTTGCTAAGGTTATTACGGCTAATGAGTACCGAGATCTTGAGCTTATTGAGGTAGCTCAAAACTTTACAGTCTAGGCTTTAAAACCCAGATCTTTATTAAGCCTGATCTTGCCTCGTGGCGATCATTGTGCACAAATAGTGTTATCGGGCGTGATAGAGCAAAAGAAATAGGGCAGACTGCTGGGCTGTTATGGCTTAAGAGATAGGGCAGATAGCCGGGTTATTCAAGCTAAGAGAGCGGGAGCTATTGGGGCAGGACAAATAAAAAAGCTAAGCTGCCTTCGGCAGCTTAGCCCAAAAAAACGGATAATTTAAAAGAGGGGGCTTTCTTGCAGCAGCCCCCTCTGCAGGATATTACTTCTGACTGTGTCGAAAGTAGTAACTTACATTGCAGCCCATGGGATGGCGTTGTATACGATAGTACCTAATGCACCACCAATGAATGGACCTACGAATGGAACTACGGAGTAACCGAAGTTGGAGTCACGCTTGTTCTTGATAGGAAGAACAAAGTGAGCTAAACGAGGACCCATGTCACGAGCTGGGTTGATGGCAAATCCAGTCAGACCACCCATACACATACCGATAACAACGATGATTGCCCATACATAGATGTAGCTTAAACCAGTTGCTAAACCCTGAACCTGAGAGATGCCAAGGATGGCAAATACGAGTAAGAAAGTACCGAGGATCTCAGATACGAAGTTACGGAAACGGTTAGGAATGGATGGTGAGGTGCAGAATACACCAAGCTTCTTGTTTGGATCTTCTTCATCATCAAGGTGATCCTTCCACAGGAGCCATGCTAAGCAACCACCAGTGAAAGCACCTGCCATCTGAGCTACGAAATAGCCTGGAACCATGGCCCAGTCAAAGGTGCCATTTAAAGCTAAAGCTACAGTTAAAGCAGGGTTGAAGTGAGCACCTGAAGATGCGCCGAAGATGAAAGCAGGAACCATAACTGCAAAACCCCAGCCGAAGTTAATCATCACAGGGCCTGCGCCAGACATACCTGACTTTCTTAAGATACAGTTACAAACGTTGGAGTTACCGAGCATTAAGAGCAGGGCGGTACCTAGGAATTCAGCAATATATGGCATCATAATATTAGTCCTCGTCCTTTGCCCAACCATGTGCGTAAGTTAAGGCCTTGTTCCAGCCCTTAATACGCTTTGCACGATCCTCTTCAGTGATCTCAGGCTCGAAGGTACGTGCGATAGCCCAGTTCTGAATTACGTCTTCCTTAGAAGTCCAGTAGCCAACAGCCAGACCAGCAAGGTAAGCAGCACCCATAGCAGTGGTTTCAACGCACTGTGGACGGAGTACTGGAGCAGCGATGATGTCAGATTGAATCTGCATGAGCAGGTTGTTAGCAGAAGCACCGCCGTCAACCTTCAGAGACTTAAGCTCGATGCCGGAGTCAGCCTTCATGGCGTTAATAACGTCATTAGTCTGATAAGCAAGAGACTCTAAGGTAGCTCTGATGATGTGGGACTTGTTTACACCACGGGTAATACCAACGATGGTACCACGTGCGTACTGATCCCAGTGTGGAGCGCCAAGGCCGGTGAAAGCAGGAACAACGTAGCAGCCGTTGGTGTCCTTAACCTTAGATGCCATGTACTCAGAATCGATTGAAGAATCGATGAGGTGCATCTCGTCACGCAGCCACTGAATAGCAGCACCAGCAACGAAGATAGATCCCTCAAGAGCGTAGTTAACCTTGCCGTCAACACCCCATGCAATGGTGGTAACCAGACCATTCTTTGAGAATACAGGCTTTTCACCAGTGTTCATGAGTAAGAAGCAGCCAGTACCGTAGGTGTTCTTAGCCTCACCAGGGAAGAAACAGGTCTGACCGAATAAAGCAGCCTGCTGGTCACCTGCAGCACCTGCGATCTTTACTTCACCGCCTAAGCAGTCAGTAGTACCGTATACGCAGCTTGATGGCTTAACCTCAGGAAGCATGCAACGAGGAATGTCCAGCTCAGCTAAGATCTCATCATCCCACTCTAAAGTGTTGATGTTAAAGAGCATGGTACGGGAAGCGTTGGAGTAGTCAGTTACGTGAACCTTACCCTTAGTGAGCTTCCAGATGAGCCATGTGTCAACAGTACCGAATAAGAGTTCACCCTTCTCGGCACGCTCACGAGCACCCTCTACGTTGTCTAAGATCCACTTGATCTTAGTGCCAGAGAAGTAAGCATCGATAACCAGACCGGTCTTCTCACGGAACTTATCGGTTAAGCCCTTCTCTTTTAAAGAGTCACAGTAAGCAGAAGTACGACGGCACTGCCAAACGATAGCGTTGTAGATAGGCTCGCCGGTGTTCTTGTCCCAAACAATGGAGGTTTCACGCTGGTTGGTAATACCAATAGCAGCGATGTCTTCAGCAGTAGCGCTGATCTTGTTTAAAGCTTCAACAGCAACACCTAACTGAGATGCCCAGATCTCATCGGCGTTGTGCTCAACCCAACCTGGCTTAGGGAAGTACTGAGTGAATGCGCGCTGTGCTACAGAGCAAACTTCGCCCTTCTGATTGAAAAGAATGGCGCGGTTACTAGTAGTACCTGCATCTAAAGCCATTACGTACTTTGCCATAGTTATTCCTCTTTTATTACTACAATCAAAGGTCACCCGTGAAAACTTGAGGTGCCTCAGTGTTATAGATATCCAGGCAATCACAGTCAGCATCTAAAGCTCACAGCTTTAGATAAAAAGTAATACTCCTGCTCAAGTGAAGCTAGCTAAACATAAGTAAGAGCAAAGAGACTTTGGTAGCTACGTGGCTTTATATAAGTCTCGTTTCGGCCAAAGCAGTAGTTAAGCTAGTTTCATTTAGCATTTCGTATAAACGAAAGCCTGAATGTAAGATCCTAAGCTTAAGCATTTATCAAATATCGTATATGCCCAAGCTCAAGTAAGAGTCAATTGCCAATTCTCCAGTCACAACTGATCTCTTGTGAGTAAAACCTTCTAAGAAGTCTTACTAACAAAAGTACAGATTTAACTTTCACAAAGCTGCACCGCATTAAGCGGTACAGCTTGGGATTGAGTTTTATTAAACGCGATTACTTGTTCTCTTCGGCAGCAGACTCAGCAGCAATCTTGCGCTTAGTAGCACCTTCGGTGACGGTTACGATTAACAGTAATACAACTGCAAGAGCAGAACCGCCGATTAAGATGCCAAAGCCAGCATCCCAACCAAAGTGCTCAACAGTCCAACCCATGAGGGCGGATGCTGCAACAGAACCACCTAAGTAACCGAACAGACCAGTAAAGCCTGCAGCAGTACCAGCAGCCTTCTTATGGGCAAGCTCAAGGGCGTGTAGACCGATGAGCATAACTGGGCCGTAAATTAAGAAGCCGATGATGATCATGCAAGCCATATCGATAGCTGCGTGACCAGCTGGGTTGAAGTAGAACACAGCGGTAGCGATGGTTACGAGAACCATGAAGAACACGCCGGTTAAACCACGGTTACCCTTGAAGACCTTATCTGATACCCAGCCGCAGAATAAGGTGCCTGGGATACCAGCATACTCATAGAGGAAGTAAGCCCATGAGGAGTGGTCTAAGGTCAGATCCTTAACTTCACGTAAGTAAGTTGGGGACCAGTCAAGTACGCCATAGCGCAGTAAGTAAACGAATACGTTTGCAATAGCAATGAGCCACAGAGCCTTGTTAGGGAAAACATAGGTCATGAAGATCTGCTTTGCAGTAAGCTCTTGCTCGTTCTTCTCAGAGTAGTCAGATGGGTAATCGTTCTTGTACTCTTCAATTGGTGGCAGACCACAAGACTGTGGGGTGTCACGCATGGTCATGTAAGCAAATACGGCAACGATGAAAGTACCGATTGCTGGCATGTAGAAAGCAGAGTGCCAATCTGAGAACAGGTACATACCCCATAAGAAGAGCAGAGGAGGTAAACCACCGCCGATGTTATGAGCACAGTTCCAGACTGAAACGATACCGCCACGTTCTTTTTGTGACCACCAGTGAACCATGGTACGACCGCATGGAGGCCAACCCATACCTTGGAACCAACCGCATAAGAACAGTAAGACGAACATTACTGTGATAGATGAGGTAGCCCATGGTACAAAGCCCATTAAGAGCATAATGGCACCAGAGAGGATCAGACCTAATGGTAAGAAGATACGTGGGTTAGAACGATCTGAAAAAGAACCTGAGATGAACTTAGAGAAGCCGTATGCAATAGAAATTGCAGACAGAGCAAAACCTAAGTCAGCCTTGGTAAATCCTTCCTCCTGTAAGTAAGGAATAGCTAACGCGAAGTTCTTACGAACTAAGTAGTAAGCCGCATAACCAAAGAAAATACCCATAAAAATCTGCCAACGCAGCTTTCTATAGGTAGGATCAATCTGCTCTTTTGGCAGTCGCTCGATATGTGGAGCTGGCTGTAAAAACTTGAGCATGGAAACTCCTTTGCCCCGTTAATCGGTCCAAGTTGACACGGTGCAATAAGATGCCTTTGGCGTCTCTTTTAGATGTTGCCTCAATCCACAACAACACCCAAAAATTTTAAACACACACAACAAGGTTTGGGACACAAAACAACAACAATAAATAGCCCACTACCTAAAGGTAAAACACCATTGAGCTAAAACACGCTCAGGCATTGTCTTTAGCTATGCCTGAACATATTCAAGCGCACTGACCTTTACAGTTATACAGGCGCACATCAAGAGCGCTTGCTCATGAACAAGGGCAAGAGCTTTGAGTTTACATGTACCTAGAGGTTGGTGTAGATGCAGCTGGGCAACTGCAAATTCTTTATTGCCAAGGCTAAGTTTTAGCCTAAGGTAGCTTATGTTTGCCTAGGAGTTAAGTTGCAAACATAAGCACGTTATTTGAAGTGGCCAATTCACAAGCTATGCGCGGTGAAGCTCGGGACTTCACCGCAATTAAGTGTGATTGGAACTAGTTAGCCATCAGCACGTTTGCGATAAGAGTCGCGCAGCAGCATTAATGGGTGGATTGCTTTCTTGCCAGTACCATTTTCCATCTGCAAGCGACAGATATTGCACTCACTAAGTCCTACATCTGCCTCACTAGCAGTGAGCTTTTCTCTAAGGGTAGTACCAATGACACGGCCAATAGGAGCAGTCTCTTTCTTGTAACCGTAGACACCAGACAGACCGCAGCAGCCAGCTTGCAAGTCTTCAACCTCTACACCAGGTACAAACTTAAGCAGATCCAGTGATGGACGGCCAAAGCCCTGAACCTTAAGGTGGCAGGCGGTGTGGTAGGCAACATTTTTCTTAATGGTGCCAAAGCTCTTAACGAGCATGCCCTTGGCATTACGCATCATGAGGTACTCAGAGGTATCCCAGACGTGATCTTTGTAATCTTCAACTTCTTTAATGTTGAAGAGCTCTTCGTATTCTTGCTTTAAGAACAGTGAGCAGGTGGTGCAGGTTGTAACAATGTCGATACCCTGCTTAGCGTATTCTGCTAAAACCTTAACATTGCTTACAGCGTGCTTTTCAACCTTGTCTAAATAACCAGTAGATAAGATTGGAGAACCGCAGCAAGACAGACGCTTATCAACAATCACCTCGATGTTGTTACGGTTTAAGATCTCAACTAAAGCCATACCTACATCAGGTGCATTGTAGTTAACGTAGCATCCTGGGAAGAAGAGAACTTTAGTAGTACAGCTTGGCTGCTTGTAGAGCTTAAAGCGGGTAGCAAAGTTCATGGTGGCATAGCTTGGCAGAGGAGCCTCGTTGCCTAAACCCATTTTGCCTAGCACACCGATCTTGCCTGCTACCTTCATACCTAAGTTTGCGCATGTTGCAGAAACAAAAGGAATGGAGGTCATCAGCTTACCCATGTTCTCATTGTTGCTTAAGATGAGATCAGCTGGATCATGCTCATGATGCTTGAAGTACTCATAGCGTGCCTTCATGTTGAAAGCTGAGATTGAGGTGCCAGATGGACACACACGATCGCAGTTTTTGCAGTTAGAGCAGTACTTAACTACAGCGTCATCATCATCCACGAGCTTACGCATACGGGTAAGTGCAGGACCGTTGAGCTTAGGGCCGCGATAAAGTCTTGATGCTTTGGCCACTGGACAGGCGGTCAAACAGATGTTGCAGCTAATGCATGCATCGGGATTCTCTTGTCTAATCTTGGTTCCCATTTTGACCTCCTAGTACAGTGATGCGGTTAGTGCTTCGGTTTGTTTTAAAACTTCTTCAAGTTGAGTAACTGCATGGTAAGCAGTAGTTACTGCAACGCCATTACCCGACTTTTCAAAGCAGAAGTCGTAACCACGTAAGCTGCGTCCGACAAACTGCACATTGGTAAACAGAACTTCACCAGTAGGATCGATAGGTTGTAAGTTCTCATTAACAGCTACGCCATAAGAGGCAAAAGGCTGTGGTTTGCCACAGAATAAGTACTGATGTGACCAGTCTTTTTGATCTTGTGGCACTGGAATATTGATATCAAAGATAGGCTCAAACATACGGCCCATCTGAGTTACCAAGCCAGAGCTGAAGAAACCGCCAGTAGCAACAATGACTGCATCTGCAGCATATTCATGAGTATGGCCAAAACCTCCAGTAATTAGGGTCTTGCATACCTTGCTTGCAGCAGCTCTCTTGTCGCCCTTGAGGCTATCTGAGGCATCGGCAACTGAGGTGTAGCCAATTACTTGGGCTTTCTCAATGATATCGACACCTAAATCCATACACTCTTTGCGAAGTAACTTGTCTAAACGTAAACCAGTTACTGATGGAGGGATGGAAGACACTTCAACTAATTTGGTCTTTAGGCGCTCTTCAAGCTCATTTTGAATCATGGCAGAGAGCTCTGGGCGCTCACCTAAAACAGGAGGCAGGATGATGGAGGTGTCTTCATCAACGTGACCCTTAAGCTGCTCAACAAAATTGAGACGACCTAAATCAGTTTCAAGCTCACGGGCAAGATCAAGAGCACTTACATCACGATAGCCTTTTCCTGTTGGCCAGTTGTGTAAGATGATGTTCTTGACCTTAACTTCTTTTGTATCGCCAAAGTAATGCTGGAGATTCTTGGCAATGAGCTTTGGATAGTAGTCTTTGAGTAAGTCAAAACCTACCACCAAGATCTTCTTACGCTTGAAGATCTCAGTTGAATCGATACTTGGAGGAATTAAACCTGATGGTTTGAAAGAGCCAATTGCAGTTGGCACACGATGGTTAGTATGACCATCGCCCAAGTAGGTGTAGTTTTGTGAGGCAGTAAGCTCTTTAAATGCCTCAAGACCCTCTGATACTCGCTTAGACCCCATAAGGGCATAAGGATGTGGCTTTTGTAATGTGTCGATATGGGCTAAAGGATCAGCAACAGCATTGCCTTGCTCATCGTAGCCAAAAATATCGATGATACCGCCAGCTACGGTAAGAGCACCTAAGCCGTAGGTTAAAACTTTAACTTCATGACCAGCTTTTGCTGCATAGCAAGCTGAGAGCAAACCAGAGATACCTGCTCCGACAACGAGAACCTTAGCCATTATTTGCCCTCCTTAACCTGAGCTTGAATAGCGGCTTTGTCAGCCCTCTTAGTTACCTTAATTTGCATCTGGGCATCACCACTAGGTGCAGCAGCCTTTGCTTGTGCAGCTGCAGGTGCCTCGGCCTTTGCATGAGCCTTTGGAGCTACAGGTGCAGCCTTTGGAGCAGCAGGGGCTTTAGCCTCTGCATTTGCTGCCTTAGGTGCGGCAGGTGCTTTTACCTCAGCTTTTGGTGCTGGGGTAACTGCCTTGGCCGCTTGAGGGGCTTTGGCTGTGGTTGCTTCTTTAGCAGAAGGCTTGATGCTGTCATTTACAGTCTCGCCTTCTTTATTGATGTTTAAAGATACCTCGTAGATACCACGAGTAAGTTCAACATCGCGAATCTGATTGCCCCACATAACAGGGCGAATGCCTTTCCAACGAGCCTCAAGGAACTCTTTAAATAATTCCTTGGTGTTGGAAGTCCAACGATCGGTAACCTCTTGAACGGTACCAACAGCACGGTAGGTACAGAAAGTACCTTGGCAAGTACCCATACCAAGACGGGTACGACGACGTAAATCAGAGATGGAGTGAGTAGTAGGCTCTTGAGCCACCATCTCAACTTCTGCACGAGTTACGTTCTCGCACTCACAAATGATTTCGCCTTGATCCTTGTCATGCTCGATCTTGCTTACAATCTTAGAGAAGCGATCAGCACCCTGGCGATGCTCGGATAATTCAACGCCGTAAGCAGGGAATACCTTACGTGCACGCTCCATCAGTTCTTTAGATGGGGCCTCAGTTAACATGACACTTGCTGTGGTGCACTTCTTGGTGTTACCAAGGACTGGGCAAATCATGTCACAGACCTTTTCAGCCATCTGTCGATGAGTTGTGAACTTGCCGCCGCATACAGACATAAAGTTCTTAAGACCGTCACGCTGACCATGATCTAAAGCTACGAAATCACGAGATACTGCACGTCCAGAGGCATTCTTATCATCACCTGCATACAGAGGACGGCAGCCAGCGAATACACGTAAAATGCGGTATTTTTCTAAGTCTTCGAAAGTAGCCTTACCAATTTCCATCATGGCACGTACTTCTTCTTGAGTGGTGCTTGAATCATCAGGATCAGCATCCATAGAAGTAGTACCTAAAATGGTCACGGTACCGTGTGGCACAAAGATGTCAGCATCAGCTGGCTTGTGCAGACGGTGGATCACATTGGTACTAATGCGGTGGTTAAAGGCAATCAAGGTGCCCTTAGATGGCTTGATGTTAATGTCAATGCCAGCTAAGCCTGCTACTTGTGAACACCATGGACCAGATGCATTGATAAGATACTTACATGCGATCTTGTAGGTCTCTTTGGTGTATTTGTCCTGAACGGTAACACCCTCGATAACACCGTTAGAGGAATTGATTGCAACCACATTAGTGTAGGTAAGCAGTTTGCCGCCAAGCTTTACGGAACTGTCGAAGATGTGCCATAAAAGACGGAAGCCGTCGATGGCAGCGCCAGGACATAGGTAGGCGGATTTGATTTTTGGAGAGATGTTCGGCTCCATCTCGAGAGTCTGCTCAACAGTCAGAGGCTCAGCACTAATGCCAGCACGAGCACAAGCTTGTACCCACAGTGACTCGTAAGCTTCGTCATCTTCTGGAGTACGGATGAAGATTGACTTGATTGGCTCCACACACTCTGGAGCAATCTTACGTAAAATCTTGTTCTCTTCGATACACTCGATAGCTGCATTGCTGTCTTTTACGGCATAACGCGCACCTGAGTGTAAAAGTCCGTGGAAACGTGAGCTAGTACCGCAACCTAAGTCGCCTCGCTCTACCAAAATAGCTTTAACACCACGCAGACATAAGTCACGCATGATGCCAGCACCGGTGGCACCGCCACCAATGATTACTACGTCGGTCTCTAACATGATCGAATCCTCCAAAATTCGAATCCATGATAACCAGTGCTAATTCAAATCCTCCATGGTTTTTTGTCAAAACAGTGCAAGCAACAGGATTTACATCACAGAATTGATGCGCACTTGTATTTTTTTCAAAGATTGCTCTTGCTAAGAAAGGCAATCGCTTGTATGTATACCGCCCCTAAAAATTTACATCAAGGTGAAAATTTTACCAATCACAAAAATTTTATTTACCAAAATGCTGACTCAATTCAACATACAAAATTAGCATATTTGATTAGCATATAAAGCTGATATTTATCGGCTTAATTATAATTTAAGGTGTCTTGACTATTGCCGTTAATGAAAAGATTTTGCTGCAGTTTTGTGACAGTTAAAACGTGGTTTTGCTATGGGGCTGCTTTTTGACCTCAATGCAAGTTTTTGCAGAATTTGCAAGGACAAGCAATGTCATAAAAGCCATTATTAAGATCATTTACAAAAGCGCGATCAGCATGTTTTTGCATATCTAATCTTTAGACGCTTTACACATTTCAAAGTCACTAAAAACACGATAAAAATCGCTTTCAAGCTCTAGCGGCATGCAAAGACAGGCTGTTGTACTTAAGTATTCAACGTACTTAGTGTTGACAAGACATAACATGACAATTGTTCTTGCCATTTGTTCTAGAACAACTTGTAGCCTAACTTTAAAGTGCTCGTAAGGAAGTTAGGCATTTGAGATACAAGTTCTCTAAAGAGTAGCAGTACTAAGCTTACGAAAGGAAATAGAGAGGTCTTTTACGAAAGGAAATAGAGAGGTCTTTTACGAAAGATGGGTGTTGAGATAAGAAAAAGAGGGGCATTTTAGACTCTCTAATAATGAAAGCTTAGAGAGTCAGGAACGGTAAGTTGAGCGGTGAGCTAGTAAGTACTCTTTATAGAAGATGCGTTAGTAACAATCGATGCTAACTCAGAGGCCTCAATGATGGTGCCTTCATCTAGTGCCTGGCTATAAGTAGTTGAAGGATTAGTATTACTTTCTGCTTCAATAGATTTTAAAAGCTTATTCGTGTTGTAGAGTTTAATAAAGTCAGTACTTATATGAACGATCTGATCTCGACGTTTGATGAGATGTTTGATGTCGTGTAATCCCTGCTTGCTAAATACGAGGTGCAGCATGTTAGTTCCTACCCTACAGCGCGATCTATTTGAACAGTCTTGTGATGAGTTAATGCAAACGCAATTGCATGACAAAAAAAAGCTTAGCAATATTACACCATTCAATTGACAGTAATGGCAGTTAGTCAAGGCTAAGATTAATAAAAAGATCATCGAAATTTAATCTGATCTTCTTAACGCCGCATAGATACTACATTTTGCGCGGGCCATGCCTGGTGATCTTTTAAAGATCGCCGGGGCCTAAACTAAGCATGTTTTATTGCAATATTTGCAAAAAACCAATTAGATGCATAGAAGCAAGCATATAAAACTATAGGAAATGATCTAAGAGATACGTAAAGTGATGATCTTCTCACAGTCAAGCATATGGATAGTGCTAATAAAGCGACTTAAGCCCTTATATAAGCTAAATATGAGATCTAAGTGCAAGTTAAAAACGAGGATTACTTGTATCATTGCCTTGCTATTTTTAGGTTGCCATAGGCTTAGATAGTAGTTACGAGGACTGGCTGCATTTAGGCAAGAAGGCAAGTTTAAGATACGTACATGGAGTTTTTTTATGGTAATTAGCAAGACTGTCTTAGCTGCTGTTATAACTTGTGCTGTGCTAGGCACATCTATGAGTGCATCTGCTGCCCCTCAACGTATTCCTAAGGACATCTTGAGTCTTGAGAGCAAATGTAATGGAGGCGATGTTAATAGCTGCCTCAAAGTCGGCGAAATTTTCTTAAAGGGTGAGCGTGTTAAGGTCAATTACGATCGTGCTGCAAAGTGGTACACCAAGGGCTGTGATCTTAAATCAGGTGTGTCATGTGAGCAGGCTATTGGTGCCTATACTAAAAAGGGTGATAAAGCTGATGGTCCTAAGATCGTAGAGTTAGTTAAGAAAGCTTGCGATCTTGGCATGAAAGGCAGCTGCACTTTCATGGAAGAGAATCCAAATATCTTTAAGTAATCATCATCGATTGCTTAATTTTGTTATAAAAGGCTGAGTACTGATCTTTTAGTACTCAGCCTTTATTTTTTTGATCTTGATACTCATGCACGTATTCTTACCAATGCCGATCTTAGTAGATTGATAGCCTCCGTACATCTTTGATCCTGCCGATATCCTATAGGCGGTCAATGTCCCTCAATATCCAGCATCCTTATATAAGGGATCGCACGCCATCCGCCATAGTCATACCTAAGTGGATGCACGCAATACAGAGCCGTCATACCTAAGCTGAGGGCAGAGCAATTAACAGCAACGTCCCATACTCTTATATAAGGTTCTGTGGCTCCAAGAGCCAGGCGCATACATTGCGCTGTATGAACAAATTCGTAGATCTAACAAGTGCTTAATGTGTTTGACATTATTAGATGTAAGCATTAGCAATGCTTGGCTAGACACATGTGGCTGTTATGTCCAACTGCAGCTATGTGTATGTCCAGCTGACAACTTTCTACTAGGACATTTTGTTCATTGGCAACCCGATAGATTGCTTACAGATCTGTTCATATATTCGTTTGGGGAGATTTATTGAAGGCTTTGGCAACTAATTGCTTATATAACCGATGATCTTATTCTCATGATCTTAAGAGCCATGATCTTGGCGTTTAACTTTGATCTCAAAGTTTCTATGATCCGCGTCACATAAGGCTTTGAGCCGGCTTTGTTGACAAATATGGAGTTTTGACTGAGCGAAAATGGCTTAAATCTCGGTTTTGATTGATCTACTTTTTTTCGTATGTTGTATTGATTTGCGTAAACTTGAGTATTAAAATACGTGGATCTTGTTTGCCTGGGCATGAGTTAATTAGACTCACCTAGCGCAAGACAATCAAAATCTGTCTCTAAATTGATAACTTAGAGACTAACAGGAGATTTTATTTAATGGCTACTATCAATCAGTTAGTACGTAAGCCACGCGTGAAGTCAGTTCCAAAGAACAAAGTACCTGCTTTGGAAGCCTGCCCACAGAAGCGCGGTGTATGTACTCGTGTATACGCCACCAAGCCTAAGAAGCCTAATTCAGCTATGCGTAAGGTTTGCCGTGTGCGTTTAACCAACGGTTACGAAGTTACTTCTTACATTGGCGGTGAGGGTCACAACCTTCAGGAGCACAGCGTCGTAATGATTCGCGGCGGTCGTGTTCGTGATCTGCCAGGTGTTCGTTATCACGTTATCCGTGGTCGTCTCGACTGCGCAGGTGTTAAGGACCGTAAGCAGTGCCGCTCTAAGTATGGTGTCAAGAAGCCTAAGGCTTAATCGACTCCCCGCTAGAGTAAGGCCAAACGAAGCCAACGAAAGTCCTCTTTATATAAGCAAGGTTGCTTGAGGACAATCCCCTGCAAAGACAGCGGAATTCGTTAAATAAGAAGTTTTTTTGTTTTGGATAACCCTGAAGTAACGAGGAATTATCAATGCCAAGACGTCGTGTTGTAGGTCAGCGTAAGATTTTACCTGATCCAAAGTTCGGTTCAGAGCTGCTCGCAAAGTTCATCAATGTAGTAATGTTAGACGGTAAGAAGTCCATTGCTGAGAGCATCGTTTACGGCGCATTAGACACCATTTCTGAGAAGAGCGGCAAGGAGCACCTCGCCCTGTTCGAGGATGCCCTTGATCATATCCGTCCAGCAGTCGAGGTTAAGTCTCGTCGTGTTGGCGGTGCAACCTATCAGGTTCCAGTAGAAGTTCGTCCAGCTCGCGGCAACGCTTTAGCCATGCGTTGGTTAGTAGAAGCAGCCCGTAAGCGTCATGAGAAGACCATGGCTTTACGTCTGGCTGGTGAAATGTTGGACGCAGCTGAGAACAAAGGCTCTGCAGTTAAGAAGCGTGAAGATGTTCACCGTATGGCAGAAGCTAACAAGGCCTTTGCTCACTTCCGCTGGTAATACAAGAGGTTTTTCTGATAAATGGCACGTACAACCGCTATTAACTTATACCGTAACATCGGTATTAGTGCCCACATTGATGCTGGTAAAACCACTACCACTGAGCGTATTCTGTTCTACACCGGTAAGAGCCACAAGTTAGGTGAGGTTCACGACGGTGCTGCTACCATGGACTGGATGGAGCAGGAGCAGGAGCGTGGTATTACCATTACCTCCGCAGCTACCACCTGTTTCTGGAAGGGTATGGCTGGTCAGTTCGACAAGCAGTACCGTTTCAACATCATTGATACCCCAGGACACGTAGACTTTACTATCGAAGTAGAGCGTTCTATGCGTGTTCTCGACGGTGCTGTGATGGTTTACTGCGCTGTAGGTGGCGTACAGCCACAGTCTGAGACTGTATGGCGTCAGGCTAACAAGTACAAGGTTCCACGTATTGCTTTCGTAAATAAGATGGACCGTACTGGTGCTAACTTCCTGCGTGTAGTTGAGCAGATCCAGACCCGCTTAAAGGGCACCCCAGTTCCTCTCCAGTTACCTATTGGTAAAGAGGATACTTTCGTTGGTGTTGTTGACCTGTTAAAGCGTCGCGCTATCGACTGGAACGAGGCCGATCAGGGCTTAACCTTCGAGTACACCGACATCCCAGCCGATATGGTTGAGGAAGTTGAAGAGTGGCGTTCTAAGTTAGTCGAAGCTGCTGCTGAGGCTGATGAGGCTTTAATGGATAAGTACTTCGGCGGTGAGGAACTCACTGAGGAAGAAATTATCCGCGGTTTACGTGAGCGTACTTTACGTAACGAAATCATTCCAATGTGCTGCGGCTCTGCCTTCAAGAACAAGGGTGTTCAGGCAATGCTCGACGCAGTTGTAATGTACCTGCCTTCACCAGTAGACGTTCCACCTGTTAAGGGTGAGACTTTAACTGGTGAGCCAGATGAGCGTAAGACCGACGACAAGGCTCCATTCTCAGCTCTTGCATTCAAGATCGCTACCGATCCATTCGTAGGTAACTTAACCTTCCTGCGTTGCTACTCTGGTGTTGCCGCTTCTGGTGATACCGTTCTGAACTCTGTAAAGCAGAAGCGCGAGCGTTTCGGCCGTTTAGTTCAGATGCACTCTAACAACCGTCAGGAAATCAAGGAAATCCTCTCAGGTGACATCGTTGCTGCTATCGGTCTGAAGGAAACCACCACTGGTGATACCCTCTGTGCTGAAAGCGCTCCAATCATCCTCGAGCGTATGGAGTTCCCAGAGCCAGTTATCTCCGTAGCTGTAGAGCCAAAGACCAAGTCCGACCAGGAAAAGATGGCTTTAGCTTTAAACCGTCTTGCTCAGGAAGATCCTTCATTCCGTGTTCACACCGATGAAGAGTCTGGCCAGACCATTATTTCCGGTATGGGTGAGTTACACCTCGACATCATCGTTGACCGTATGCGTCGCGAGTTCAAGGTTGACTGCAACGTAGGTAAGCCACAGGTAGCTTACCGTGAAACCATCCGTGGTAAGGTTGAGCAGGAAGGCAAGTTCGTACGTCAGTCTGGTGGTCGTGGTCAGTTCGGTCACTGCTGGTTACGTATCGAGCCTCTCGAGGCTGGCAAGGGCTACGAGTTCGCCAACGAGGTTGTTGGTGGTGTTATTCCTAAGGAGTACATCCCAGCAGTTGATAAGGGTGTTCAAGAGCAGATCGCTAACGGTGTTCTGGCTGGTTACCCAGTTGTTGACGTTAAGGTTACCGTTTATGACGGTTCCTACCACGAAGTTGACTCTTCTGAAATGGCCTTCAAGATTGCCGCTTCCATGGCATTCAAGGCTGGCTTCATGAAGGCAACTCCAGTACTCTTAGAGCCTTTAATGAAGGTTGAGGTTGATACCCCAGAAGAGTACATGGGTGACGTTATCGGTGACTTAAACCGTCGTCGCGGCATGGTAGAGGGCATGGAAGACGGCCCAACCGGTAAGATCGTTCGTGCAATGGTTCCTCTTGCTGAGATGTTCGGTTATGCAACCGACTTACGTTCTCAGACTCAGGGTCGTGCTTCATACGTTATGGAGTTCGGTCACTATGCTGAGGCTCCTAAGAACATCGCTGACGCTGTTATTGCAGCTCGTCAGACCAAGTAATTACGTAAAGTATTACTAATCGATTAAACGCATTTTATGCACTGTACAAGCTGGCAACACCAAGCAAATTGCCCATGTTGCTAGCTTATTTGTGTACAATAGTTGCAACTTAATTTGTCAATTGCACAAGTTAGCCAATAAGTGCGTTATAATCTAAGAATTTTAGGGTCGTGTTCCAAGTAACTATCTCACAGAGACCAAGCTATTTTGCTCATGAACAAGTTACTGCACCCCTAATCAAAACAGATTCGACATGAGAAGGGTAACTATTGTTGCCCGCTTTATAGGTAGATCAAAATGGCAAAAGAGAAGTTTGTCCGTTCCAAGCCACACGTAAACGTAGGCACCATCGGTCACGTTGACCACGGTAAGACCACCTTAACTGCAGCTTTAACCAAGGTTTTAGCTGAGAAGTTCGGCGGTGAAGTTCGCGCATTCGACCAGATCGACAACGCTCCAGAAGAGAAGGCACGTGGTATTACCATTAACTCTTCACACGTTGAGTACGATACCGAGGCCCGTCACTACGCTCACGTTGACTTCCCAGGCCAC
>NZ_CABTML010000116.1:0-5525 GCF_902485895.1 uncultured Anaerobiospirillum sp.
AATTCTAACACGGCTTTTGAAAAATCCGAAAGTGTATGTTAGAAAAATTCTAACACGGCTTTTGAAAAATCCGAAAGTGCATGTTGGAAAAATTCTAACATGGCTTTTGAAAAATCTAAAAGCACATGTTTGAAAAATTCTAACATGGCTTTTGAGAAATCTGAAAGCATATGTTGGAAAAATTCCTACATGGCTTTTGAAAAATCCAAAAGTGCATGTTGGAAAAATTCTAACATGGCTTTTGAAAAATCCGAAAGTGCATGTAGGAAAAATTCCAACATAGCTTTTGAAAAATCCGAAAGTGCATGTAGGAAAAATTCCAACATAGCTTTTGAAAAATCCGAAAGTCTATGTTGGAAAAATTCCAACATGGTATGTTGAAAATCCTTAAGCCTAAGGCCACGAATTTAGCTATGTGGGGCCGAATAAAAGTATGGGATTAGTATTGGTGTTGCAGTGACTTGATAGCTTAAGGCGGTTGGTCTTTTGTAGGTTGATTGTGTCTATGATGCGAGGTTATCAACCTTAATCCATTTACCAAAGATCACACGTGAAACCATCAAGAGACCTCGGATAGAAAGCTCGATAGCCATGGCAATCCACACGCCCTCAAGACCATATGAGAGGCTCAGGTAGTAGGCAAGGCCTAAACGGATTACCCAAATAGTACCGAAGTTAATGATGCTAGGCAGGAAAGTGTCACCTGCACCAACACAAACACCGTAGGCAACGATGGCACAAGCAAACATTGGCTCAGCAAAGGCCTCAATGCGCAGTACGGTTACTGCAAGCGATCTTACCTCGTGATCAGGTGTCATGACGGCCATGATCTCAGGGGAAAATACATACATAAGTACAGCCATGAAACTCATTATTGCAACGCCAAGCAAGATGGTGATAGCGGCAAAGCGGCGGGTAAGATCAAAACGTCTTGCACCAACAGACTGACCGACTAAAGTGGTTGCAGCATCTGATACACCAAAGCCAGGCATATAGCAAATGGCCTCAATGGTATTAGCAAAGGCGTGAGCAGCAATAGCTACTGTTCCCAAAGGAGCAACAATCATGGTGGAAACCAACTGTGCTGATGAGAGCATGAATTGCTGACCCGTGATTGGGATGGAGATACGTAGTGCTCGTCTGACCACATCAAGAGTTGGCTTAAATGAGCCACGATCTTTAATTAAAGCAAGAGTTGGCGATTTAAAGACTAAGAAATAAGTAAGAATACAGCCAATTACACCTGCAGCTGCAGCAGAACCAAGAGCAGCGCCTTTAACTCCAAGTCCTAAGCCAAAGGTCTCAACCTCGCCAATAAGAGGAATAGTGCGGACTTTCGTTTCAAAGATAAAGATGAAGTTAAAGACTACGTCCAAAAGACACATCAACACGTTGAGCATGCCTGGCAACAGCATATTGCCAGAAGTACGCAGCATTGCAGCAGACAGATAGTTAAGCAAGAAGAGTGGGGCTGCACCCATGAAGAAGATAAGATAGTCGGTTGAATCCTGTCTAATCTCCTCAGCACCGCCTAAGAAAGCAGGTAAAAATGGGGCACAGATACAAGCGATCAGTCCGACGATCATAGAGAATGTCAGCATGACCACGTAAGACTGTCGTACCACGCGACGGGCGTTTACCTCATCTTTAGCACCCAAAAGATGGGCAGTTTGTACTGAGAAACCTGCTACTGAGGTAATGATGATGCCAGTGAAGAGCCAAATTGGAGCCATCATTAGTCCAATTGAGGCAGAAGCGTTAGCGCCTAAAGATCCCACCATGGCAGCATCGATATATTGCATCACGATGGTAGAGAGCTGAGCCATAATCGATGGCATAGAAAGTCGAATAGTTAGCAGCAATTGCTCTTTTAGCGACATATCGCGATTGACCATGTCGCTTAGACTTTCTTTAGATCTCTTTTCTGACTTCAACATCGCCATTACCAAAGCTAACTCAGTTCAAATCGAGATGATGATTCATCACGGCTCGGGCGCTGATTATAATGCAAACAAAGGCAGCAATGAGCGCATAAGTCTGTATATTCTTAACCCATGAGGCTTTTATATCGGCAGGTGGCTGCATCTTATTTCTGCCTGAAAGGCTATTTGATGAAGCAAAGTTTAATCAAAATATGATGCCTATTTTACCTTCACGAGGTAATTTCAGCTAAATAGTCATTGAGGGTGGTAAACCTTTAGCTAAGTTTTGCCCCATGGTCAAAAATAGTGGCCAGTACTCTTTTTAGAGCATTCGCGCTTGAGATGAAATTGTAGTCACAGCGTTTGAGTTCATTTGCTAAGAAAAGTAGGTTTTATTTTTTGCAAAGGATAAAACTTATCAAGTGATTTACTAGCATGTGCTGTTGTTTGTGAGATGGTTCATACTTTTTTGAAAATGCCGTAAGAATGGCATTTATGCATGTGGCGGTATATGGTGATCTTGATCTTGTTTTGATCACTAATGGCTTGTTTTTGGTATTTATGCGATTGCTAATTTGCAAGTGCTAAATCTTTGCATCTAACAATTGTGATTTTTCCTGTACAATGGCAATCCGTTAGGCAAGACTTACTCAGATTGTGAGTCTGCAACTGTCAGATGTGGATGACTATTAAGTTGTATAAGGCTAGTTTGTCTAAGATGCAACTTATATTTGTCATCAATATGCCAAAAGGTCTACAATCTTGTACCTGTGCATTTTGATGCATCTAGTAGGATCGACTATAAGACACCTTGTTAATTAGATAGACAAGCTGCTTTTAGTTATACGGCGCTGTAAAGCGTTTCATTCACCACCGTAAGAATTAATTCGAGGCTTTAAGCTATGTGGGATTACTCAGATAAAGTAAAAGATCATTTCCTCAATCCGCGCAATGCACGCGTTATTGAAGACGCTAATGCTGTCGGTGATGTGGGCTCGATTATCTGCGGTGACGCACTGCGTTTAATGCTCAAGATCAACACCGATACCAACATCATTGAAGATGCAGCATTCCAGACCTACGGTTGCGGTAGTGCTATTGCATCATCATCAGCTTTAACTGAGATGTTAATCGGCAAGAGCTTAGCTGAGGCCGAGAAGATCACCAACCAGCAGATCGCTGACTACTTAGGCGGTTTACCTGCTGAGAAGATGCACTGCTCAGTAATGGGCCGTGAAGCTTTAGATGCTGCTATTGCAAACTTCCACGGCAAGACCTACGAGCACATCCATGACGAAGATGGCGAGATCATCTGCCACTGCTTCGGTGTTGGTGTTAACAAGATTAAGAAGGTAGTTTGGGAAAACCACTTAACTACCGTTGAAGAAGTTACCAACTACACCAAGGCCGGTGGTGGTTGCCAGAGCTGCCACATGCGCATCGAAGAAGTTATCGATGAGGTTTGGGTTGACTTAGAGCGTTGCGGCGTACCTCGTCCAGGCTTTGCTCAGACTCCAGTTCAGGGTATTAAGATCGCTACTACCACTGAGAAGAAAGAGACTTGCGGTTGCTCAGCATCTTTAGACGCAGCTACTACTTCTTCACAGTACTTTGCTAAGGTTGATGCAGTTATCAAGGAGATGAATGCAGGCCTTACCGATGGCTCCAAGATTGAGCTTCAGGGCATTAACGGCGAGAACGTTAAGCTCAAGTTCTCTGGCAGCATTGCTGATGGCATGATGAAGGAAATGACCTTAGGCTTCTTCAAGTCAAAGCTCAAGGCTTCAGCTGGTGATATCGCTGACTCCTTAACCATCAGTGCATAAGCGATCACTTTAAAGATCAAAAATAAGAGCGCCATTGGCGCTCTTTTCCCGTAACAAGCTTCACTTATCAAACGTTGGCATACTTGTTTAGTTCACTTTGATAAACCAAGCTATAACAAATGCTAAGCTTGTTGCAGGGGCAAATCTTGGCATGTGCACGATCCAAAAAATTAGGGTTATCAGTGCTCAAAAGAAAGGATTTAAATCTGTATTTATTGCCAAGAAACAGTTTTTAGCTCGTAACATTGCAGGATTGCAGAATGGATACCAAGAACATGGGCGCAGGTAACGGCATTTACCTGGATAACAATGCCACTACAATGATCGATCCTAAAGTAGTTGAGGCCATGATGCCTTACTTCACTACTTACTACGGTAACCCTTCATCTCAGCACGGCTTTGGTGTTCCAGTAGAGAAGGCTATTGAGCGTGCTCGCGAGCAGGTTGCTGATCTTATCGGTGCTGAGCATCCAGATGAGATCATCTTCACCTCCTGCGCATCTGAGTCTGATAACGCCGCTTTATGGACTTCTTTATGGACTCAGAAGAACAAGGACGAGATCGTTACTACTAAGCTTGAGCACCCAGCTATCATTGATACCTGCTCATTCTTAGAGGCTCGTGGTGTTAAGGTTAAGTACCTCTCAGCTGATTCAAAGGGCGACCTCAACGCAGATGAGTTTGCTTCCTTACTGACTGACAAGACCGCTTTAGCCTCCATCATGTGGGCTAACAACGAGACTGGTAACATCTACGATATTCCTACCTTATCTCAGATCGCCGCTGAAAGAGGTATCGTATTCCACTCTGACGCTGTTCAGGCTGTGGGTAAGATCCCTGTAGACGTGAAGAACACTGCTGTTCGCATGCTCTCATTCTCAGGCCACAAGCTCCACGCTCCTAAGGGTATTGGTGCTTTATACGTACGTCGTGGTACCCGTTTCTTACCTTATTTACATGGTGGTCACCAAGAGCGTGGTCGTCGTGCTGGTACTGAGAACGTTCCATACATCGTAGGTTTAGGCGTTGCTTGTGAGCTGGCAAAGGCTCACTTAAACGAGCTCGACACTCGTGTAAGAGCACTGCGTGATAAGCTTGAGCAGGGCATTGTTGCAACTGTTCCTGAAGTTATCGTTATGGGTGATAGCACTCACCGTACTCCAAACACCGTTAACATCGGCTTTAAGTTTGTTGAGGGTGAGGCAATCTTACTCATGCTTAACGAGTACGGCATTGCAGCTTCTTCTGGTTCTGCTTGCTCCTCTGAGAGCCTTGAGCCTTCACACGTTATGCAGGCTATGGGTATTCCATTCTCTGCAGCACACGGCACCATCCGTTTCTCCTTATCTCGCTTCACCACTGAAGCTGAGATCGATAAGACTCTGGAGGTTCTGCCTGGCATCATTGAGCGTCTGCGTCAGATGTCTCCATATTGGAACCTCAATAAGCCAAAGGTTAAGAACATCGATCACGAGTTCGATCCAGACTCTCAGGAGCGTCGTGCTTAATATCAGCAACGCTACTAAAGTGCTAACCAATCTACTGTGTTAGTCACTAACAGAGTTACTAAGCTTTATGCTTAAAAGACCGTAAGTTTGCTATAGAGTTACCTCTAGCCACTTGCGGTCTTTTTGTATGTGCAAGATCTATAGCAAAGCGTATTTGATCGATATTTGGAAAGAGCATATATAAGCCGTTTAAGCTATGATATATGCATGCATCTGCATGATCCGGACATGTAGTTTTTGTATTACGCTAACCACAAAAGTTAACGGTA
>NZ_CABTML010000117.1:0-12694 GCF_902485895.1 uncultured Anaerobiospirillum sp.
ATCTTAGTGATGCTATAAGCGCATTGCCTGCTGATGCTAATGATCTTAGTGATGCGATGAGCGCATTGCCTGCTGATGCTAATGATCTTAGTGACGCTATGAGGGCATTGCCTGCTGATGCTAATGATCTTAGTGATGCGATGAGCGCATTGCCAGCAGACGCTAATGATCTTAGTGATGTGATGAGCGCATTGCCTGCAGATGCTTGTTGTATTGAGGGCGGTGAGCAAGTTGCACAGGTGCAGGTCAAGAAGTCACTAGTTAGTACCGATACGGTGGAAGAGCGATCGGAGTGGTCTGATGCGCAGTCCTCGGAAAGAGAGTCTATCAAGCGCCGTAATGGTCCTAAGGCACGTGATAACTTTACTAAGCAAGAGCAGCAGGAGATTCAAGAACGCATAGAGCGTTTAGATGTTCGCATCGACAAAGATGTGTCACTTGAAGCGCTTAAGCAAATGCAAAACGAGTATCGAGCTGATGAGCGTACTGGTATGGTCATCAACCCTCTTACAGGGCAGGCTCGTAACTGGGGCGAGATGGCTGAGTTCTTTGATAGCGATGAGGGATTGTATGCAGATGCTAATCTCTTTTTAAGCTACATTCGTTTTGAAAAGATGTATTCTCTGGCTACCTTTAAGGCTTACAAAGAAGTCCTCTCAAGAGTGATTAACTTGTTAAACAAACAAGTTGATGAAGGTCTGCCAGCAGTTACTTCTTGGGAGGGATTATCAAAGCAGCAGATGCGTAAGATTCAACGTTTGTTTGCAATCAATAGCAATAACACTCGTTATTCAAGTGCGTCTGTAGCTCATTCTATCCACGCTCTATCATCTTTCTTTAAGTTTTTAATTAAAAGAGAGATCATCTCTAGCAATCCTATAGATTTCATTTCCCCTCCGAGAGTAAAAAACGCACTTCCGCGTGTATTATCTATAAATGAAATCGATCGTCTTACTTCAGAGCCGTTAACTACGCCGAATGATATAAGAGATAGAGCAGTTACAGAGCTCTTGTTTTCATCTGGCCTACGTGTCAGTGAGCTTGTTTCTCTAAATCTAGGCGATATCGACTTTGATATGAAAGAAGTACGTGTCACAGGTAAGGGCGATAAAACCCGCATCGTGCCTGTAGGCGAGGTGGCTTTAGATGCTATTCGTAAATACTTAAGCGTTCGTGATGAGTTCAAGCCTATTGAGGATGCTTTGTTCTTAAATCGTTTTGGCTATCGTATTACAACTCGAGCCATTCAATCGCGCTTTAAGAATGCAGCCATCAGAACTGGACTTGAAGGTAAGGTTACGCCGCATAAGTTGCGTCACTCTTTTGCCACTCAGCTTTTAAGTAATGGCGCGGACTTACGTTTAGTCCAAGAGATGCTAGGACACTCATCCTTGGCCGCAACACAGATTTATACCCATATGGATCTAGCAGCCTTAAAAGATGTGGTTGCTGCTGCGCACCCACGTGCCCAACCAAATGACCCTGTGCTTATTGAACAGACCCAAGATATGCTCGAAAACTCAGAAGAGCTACTAAAAGCCCTTGGATCTAGCAAGAAAGATCAGGTAAAGCGTGATCCTGTCATCTAAAAGAGAGAGCGTGTATGTATTCATGTACTATGCTCGCGCTTTAATGATGATGGGGTGTTACTAAAGCATATGATGCTTTAGATGTACGCAGCGTTTTTATGTGCTTAGGTGTTGTTTGGCACTTATCCTAGGCTCTTAGATAGCTATTTTCTTTGCTTCTTTGTCTTTTGAGTGCCACATTTTTTTATAAGGTTGTACAGATCATGCCTACATCATTGCTTGATAGCCTTAATGAACAGCAGCTTGAGATTGCTACTGCCGATCCTTGTGACATGTTTGTGGTTGCAGGTGCTGGTACAGGAAAGACTAAAGTATTGATCTCGCGTGTGGCATATCTTGTTAGTACTCAAGAGTGTAAGCCATGGCAGATCCTGGCGGTAACCTTTACCAACAAGGCTGCTGAGGAGATGCGTACCCGTCTAACGTTGGCCTTAGGCTGGGATGATGACGATGTTAAAAGCCTGGTCGTAACAACCTTCCATGGTCTGTGCAATAAGATCTTGCATCGCCATGCGATTGAGGCGGGACTACCAAGTGAGTTTTCGATTATTACCACCTCAGATCAAAAGACATTACTAAAGCGTATCTACACTCAATATGGCATTAAGAACAATGAGTCTTATGGCGATTTGAAAGATGGTGAGGTTGATCTACGCACAGTACTCAATCGTATCAATCAGGATAAGCAAAAGGACATAAGTCCAGCAATTGATCCAAAAGTACTTAAGGCCGTAAGAGCTTCGCTTGCAGATAACTGGGAATCATATTCTAGTGAAGAGCTCTATCAGATTCTCTTTGCATGTTACTGCCAAGAATGTGAGACCTCTAGCGTCTTAGACTTTAACGATCTGCTCAATCGTACCAAGAAGCTCTTGTTGGAAAACTCAAGCATTAGACAGTATTACACTCGCCGCTTTAAGTACATCTTTATCGACGAGTTTCAGGATACCAATACCATTCAGTATCAGATCGTCATGCTAATTAAGAATCAGTACAACCATTTAATGGTTGTGGGCGATGATGATCAGGGTATTTATGCATGGCGTGGTGCTGATATTGCCAATCTACAGCGTATTGAGCGAGATCTGCCAAATATCAACAAGCATGAGCTGACTATTAACTACCGTTCAACACAAAACATTCTGAACTTTGCAAATGCCATCATTGCCTATAACTCAGATCGTATTATTGAGAAGTTCTTAACTGCACCTGATATTTATAAAGAGCTTTCTAAAGCAGACTTGCAGTTGCTGCTGTCACTCCCAAAAGATAAGGTCATAGAGGCCATTAAGTTTGTCTGTTCTGATGAGACTGGCTCTGTAAAATCTGCAGCTCATGGTGCAATTGTAGAAGACAGTTTTAATGCAGGTAGTGAGTTACTCTCTGATGATGTTGAGGAGCTGGGCGCTTCTAGTGGCATCACTTTTAGAGTAGAGCCGTACAGTGCTGATTACTTTAAACAGTTAGAAAGTGTTGATGGCTATCATGGCGCTCTTGAGCAAATGACACCTTCAATGCGCAAAATGGTTATTGAAGCACTGATCTTTAATCACACCATTTCTGATAACAAGGTAAAAAAACGTATCAAGCATACTTGGCAATTGCAGCAAAAAGATACTCCTGTAGTAAATATCGTAAGGTGCAGTTCTGATGCGGCTTTTGTAAGTCGTGTTCTAGAGATCTTGCAAGCTAAGGGCTATGAGTACAAAGACGTTGCAGTGCTCTATCGCAATAACTCGCTTTCATCTCCGATTGAAAGCATGCTGCTTAATAGTCATATTCCATATCAGATCTATGGTGGCACCAAGTTCTATGAGCGTTCTGAGATTGTCTTAGTGCTCTGTTATTTGCGCCTCATGGTTAATCCAAAGGACGACATTGCCTTTGAGCAGGTCTTAAATGTCCCACGTAGAGGTATGGGTGAGGCTTATCTGCAGAAGATTAAGCTCTATGCTAGAACCTGCGGCTTGTCATGCTATGAAGCTTTGAGTATGGCATTTAGATCAGGCGATCGCTCAACTACCAATGCCTTTAAAAAAGCCATTCCGTTTTATGAGCTGATTGAGTCGTTAAAGAAAAAGATGTACACCACCAAGCTGCCTGATTTAATTAAGCTGGTGATTAGTGAGTCTGGTCTTGATGAGTACTTTATGTCTTTAGATACCAAGGAGCACTCTGCTCGTTTTGGTGTATCTCGTATGGACAATATTGAACAGCTCATTATTAATGCGGAGGCTCTGCAAGAAAAGCCAACTAGCAATCTCAATGAGTTAGCTTTGCGTATTGAGGATGCTCTCATTGGTGATGATGGCACTGAGATCTCAAGCTATGAGGCTTTCTTACAGTCAATTCGCGATGACGATGATGCAGAGCCAGCCCCAGCTGTAGCGGCGATTTACACCGAGGTTAGTGAGAGTAGCGATTCTCAAGATGAGTCTAATGAGTCTGTGTCAGGGTTAACTTCTATCGCTGAGAGTGACGGACTTTTATCTAAGGCTCAAAAATCACCAGTTAAAGCTGTTAAAGCTACAAAAGATCCATTTATGAATATGGATGGTCACAATAAAGATCATGATGGTGATGCTAAAGAGAGTGCAGATCATGCACAAGTACTTAGAGAGCAGAGCAAGATCGTGCTTGACGATGGCACTGAAATTTCGCAGTTTGATTTGCTCTTAAACTTTATATCTGGCGTGGCTTTGATTAGCTCAGCTGAGTCAAATGAAAAGGGTCAAAACGGCGTGGTTGATGACAATTCAGTTAAGCTCATGACGATTCACTCAGCTAAAGGCTTGGAGTTTAAGGCAGTCATTTGTGTTGGCTTTGAGGAAAACATTTTGCCATCACGCTTAAATAAAAATATCGAAGAAGAGCGTCGTTTAGCTTATGTTGCTGTAACACGTGCTAAGCAAGAGTTATTTGTAGGCTATTGTTTACAACGTAGTAGTTACGGTTATCCAGCAGAGAAGGTACATATAAGTCGCTTTATTGAAGAGGCAGTGGGACTTCTCAAGGATATGGGGACTAAGCCTTATGCAATCAAAAAGGTAAACTAGCTTATCTAAGATAGTTGAGCTTATGGCGGCTTTTAATAATGGCGAATACGTTGGCCACTACTTCAAGTAAAAATGATAAAGGCAGCTTGAAGCTGCCTTTATCATATGTGATGAGCACCGTGCGCGACACAATGAGTATTAGAGATCCTTCTTTGGGATCACCATGTCCGCAGGGTTAGCCTCAAAGACGCTACCCCACTCGCATGCATCGTAACAGGCACCGCACTCTACGCAAAGATCTGGGTCGATAGTGTGTTTACCGTCGACGATAATAACAGCATCGCATGGGCAAGCTTCAATGCAAGCATCGCATGCAGTACAAGTATCTTGATCAATGTAGAACATTAGTGTCCCTCTGTAGTGAGTCTAGCGCTCTCAGGTAAAAGTTATCAGCTTATGCCTGATGCGAGTAAGTAATTTGTAATAAATCTTTAGCTAAAGTACGGTATCAAGGCTAAGCTTAACTAAGCAGTACTTAGTGAGATACAAATTAGTATTAGTGCCAAGGCATGAGACTTTGGCAGTCTGATGGCAGTAAACATCCGCAATAGATCATAGGCTTTTGTACGCACTATACAAGTGCTATCAAAACAAGCTTTAGCTTAAAGTATGCGTTCGTCTTATCATAAGATCATGCATACGATTAATGAAGGAAAAGTTATTTTGACAAGAGTCTAGATGGTAATCTGTTAGGATGATGCACACAAAGAGTATGATAGTGGCGCAATTTACACATGATACCACGGTGTAATTTAAGCAAACTTTCTTTGTCTTTACTTGCGACATCATTCCTTATTGTACTTTCGGCCTTAATTGAAGATGTGAGTCATGCAAAATATTCTTGAAAATCTGCAACAGGTACACAATCAAATTAGTTCATCATGTACCTCGTCTGGTCGTGATGTAAGTACGGTAAAACTCTTGTGTGTGAGCAAGACCAAGCCTGAACAAATGATTAAAGAGGCCTATGCCGCAGGTGAGCGTTATTTTGGCGAGTCCTATGCTCTTGAGGCTGCGCAAAAGATAGAGTCTTTAAAATCTCAGGGCTTTAATGACATAATTTGGCATTTTATTGGCCCAATTCAGTCGAATAAAACTAAACACATTGCCGCTCATTTTGATGTGGTAGAAAGTCTTGATCGTATTAAGATTGCTCAGAGACTAAGTGATCAGCGTCCTGATGATTTACCGCCTTTAAAGGTGATGATTCAGGTCAATATTTCTCATGAAGATCAAAAGCAAGGTTGTGATGAACATGAGGTAGAAGAGCTTATCAAAGCCACCTCAGTTTTACCTAAGCTTGAAGTGATAGGATTAATGGGCGTGGCTCGAATTGATGCAGATAAAGATGAGCTAGAGCAATCATTTAATAGCCTTAAAGCTCTGCGCGATAGATTAAGCGCCACATATCCAAATTTAACTGAGCTATCTATGGGTATGACCCAAGATCTGGATGAGGCTATTGCCTGCGGCTCAACCGAGGTGAGGATTGGCTCAGCTATCTTCGGTGCTCGCGAATATCACAAGTAAGGATCGTGCTTGATAAGATGTCATCTTACGCAGAGTACTAATCTTAATTTTTAATTAAATTTGAGTCTAACTTCGGTTGTCTTGCTATAAGAGCAATGTTTGAGTGGAAAGAATGGAACAGCTGAACATCGCCTTTATCGGTGGAGGCAATATGTCCTCCTGTATCTTCAATGGCATTATCGCTACCCGTGGTAACGTCGATAATATTATTGTGAGCGGCCCTCATGTAGAGAAGCTCGAGCACTTTGCTAATAAAGGTGCCACAGTAACTGCCGACAATCTACAGGCCTTAAGAGAATCTAAGATTATCTTCTTAGGCGTAAAGCCACAGATCATGCCTGATGTTTTAGAAGAGATTAAAAATAGTGGTGTTGATTACTCAGACAAGCTGTTCATCTCCATGGCGGCAGGCTTTAAGTTTTCTGCCTTCTTCTCTCGTTTAGGTGCAGTTCGATTAATTCGTATTATGCCTAACACCCCAGCTAAGTTAGGCTTAGGTGTTACCTCAGTTGCCTTAGATAAAGGCGCTACCAAGACTGATGAAGAGTTGTGCTTAGAGCTCTTAAAGGGCCTTGGCAAAACTGTACTTACTGATGAAGAGGGTATTAACAGCCTGGGTGCTTTAGCAGGCTCTGCTCCAGCATTTTTATATCGCTTTATGGAAGCTTTAATTGCAGAGACTCAAAAGAAAGGTTTTTCAGCCGAACAGTCACGTCAGATTATTGAGGCTATGGCCCTTGGCACCGTTCAAATGGTCATCAACAATCAAGATCAAAGTGTATCAGCCTTACGTGAGGCGGTAACTTCTAAAGGTGGTACCACCTTCCAAGGTCTGTCAAAAATGACCGAGTATCATTTTGAAGAGATGATGTCTGAGGTTATTGAAGCCTGTCTACGTCGTACTCGCGAATTTGAAGACATGTTTAAATAAGCTCAAAAGATAAGTAATTTAGCCCTTATTGAGGCGTAAAAATAGATTTCATGATGCCTTGCCATATATGACAGGCATTAAGTTAAGTATTTAGGATTGATTATGTCACTTTCAATGTTTTGGAATCTCATGTACATCGTGACTGCTGTCGTGATGTTATTCCAGTTTAGAGCTTTGCTGCAGAGTTCGTCAGCTAACTACTACCATCCTATGGTGCAGGCTGTTACTAAGCTTACTAACCCATTAGTAAATATCCCTGTATGGCGTCAGGCTCGTATGGGCTCATTTTTCATCGCTGGCTTTATTGTCGCCATGATTATTTCTCTAGCATGGTGGCTGCTCTCTGCTTTACTCTTTGTAAAGCTGCCAATTGTGTATGCTCTTTTTGCTTCTGTCATTCTCTTTATTAAGAGCTTTGGCTATCTTGTGATCTGTTTGCTGTTAGTTCAGGCCCTGTGCTCATGGTTGCCAGCAACTAGAGAGTTTGGTTACACCTTATCTCAGGCAACTGAACCAATCACTAGCCCGGTACAGCGCATCATCCCACCAATTGGCATGATTGATATTTCTTTAATGGTAGTGCTGTTACTCATTTATGGCGCAAACGCACTGATTTACAAGATCTTAGCCTCTGTAAGTCCTGAGCTGTTCTTACTCTGGCGCATGATGTAGCCTCTGTACGAGCCTCTCTTTAAGCCATAGCGTACGCGTCGTTACGCTTAATGCGTTATATACGTCTAATGTATGGCACTTAGAGACATACCAAAGCCTCATGATTTTTAGCTTGAGGCTAGGCAAGAATTTTGATAGTTTTGTCGTTTCTTTGATACAATGACTTGCTATTTTTTCCGCGATGTACAGGGGTTTTGACCTGTATATGTCTTTGTAACGGAGCCCTCAATGACTAAATATTTGGCCCTCGGCGCTTTTGCTTTGTCGTTACTTCTTAGTGCTTGTAGCAGTGGTCCTAATGCTGATGAAGTACCAGATGTATCTCCAGAGAACCTCTATAAAGTAGCCCAGACAACCATGGCCTCTGGTGAGTTTGATACAGCTCGTCGTTACTTAGAAGCAATCGACTCTCGCTACCCATTTGGTGACTTTACCTCTCAGGTACAGCTTGACCTTATTTACGTTTATTACAAGCAACGTGAGAGTGAGCTTGCCTCAGCTCAGGTAGCACGTTTCATCCGCTTAAGCCCAACTCATCCAAACATTGACTATGTTTACTACATGAAGGGCTTAATTGAGATGCAAAAACGCGCCGACATGTTCCAGGATTTCTTAGGCTTAGATCGCTCACAAAAGGATCCTACTGAGTTCATTAACGCGTTTAACACTTTCAGCGAGTTAATCGAGTCCTATCCTGATAGCCTCTATGTTGCAGATGCTCGTCAGCGTATGATTTTCATCAAGCGTGAGTTAGCTAAGCATGAGCTCAATATTGCTCGTTACTACTACTTACGTGGCGCTTATGTTTCTGCTGCTACCCACGGCCGCAATATCGTACATAGCTATCGTAATACTCCAGCTTTAAAAGAAGCTTTAGATATCATGATTAAGAGCTATGACAAGCTCGGCTTAAAGGAAGCTAAGGCCAACACCATTCAGCTGCGTGATGAGACCTTCCCTGAGGGCTATAGACCAAAGTTTATGGCTAACGAGACTCTGCCAGTAGATGCTGCAGGTAATGACATTAAGGGTGTTTACAACTTCGTAGTTGATGCTCCTATGGCAGACCGCATTTACTTCTGGCGTCAGTTCAAGCCAATTAATCGTTTCGAGCGTGATGCTAAGATGCGTGCTGAAGCTTTACGTCAGATTCAAGAAGAAAAGATGGCTAAGATGCAGCGTCAGAACTAATTAAATAGTTCTTTAATCTGAAAAGCGCTTGATGAATTAATTTCATTTAAGCGCTTTTCATCAAGAGTTAAACTCAGCCTTGCAAGGTAGGGGCTTAGCTTGGCTCTTGATTGTGAAAAAGACACCTTTGGTGTAGTTTTAGGCCCGTTAATGCGGGTTTTTTCGTTTTTGTACCATGCAAGTTTTATCTTGTGCATATGAGTTAGCAAAGATTAGTGCTGTTTACAGGCAAGTCATTTAGCTATCTGCATGCAAAGATAGATGCGGCATTTTTATGAGTACCATAAGATGGCAAGTCGTGAGTTCCACTATGATCCACCGTTAATTCCATTTTTGGACATCCTCCATGAGGATAGTGACATCATGGTGGTGAATAAGCCTTCTACAATTTTGTCTGTACCAGGCAAGCTCAAGATCCATCATGACAGTATCATGTCGCGTGTTAAGAGCATGTATGAAGATGCCTTTGCCGTGCATCGCCTCGATTACGGCACCTCAGGTGTGATGGTGGTGGGCCTAAATAAACCTGCCGTATCAGCCTTAGGCAAGCAGTTTATTTCTAGAACGGTAAAGAAGGTCTATGTAGCTTGGGTTGATGGCAAGCTTGAGGGTATTGGAGCGGTAGATCTGCCTTTGATTTTGGACATTAATAACCGTCCTTTCCAAAGCGTTAACTTTGAAGTAGGCAAAAAGGCTCTCACTTACTATGAGGCCATGTACTACGATGAGCAAAAAGATCGCACCTTTGTCCGCCTCTATCCGCAAACCGGTCGCTCCCATCAGCTGCGTGTGCATATGCAGCAGCTAGGACACTCAATCTTAGGCGATCACCTTTACGCTAATGACAGAGTGTTTGAGTGTGTACCACACTTAAACCTCCATGCATGTTTACTAAGCTTTGAGCATCCAAGTACTGGTCAGTTATTACGTTTTGCAGCACCAGCACCTTTTGATATACCTGAGTCTTGTCCTATCGACCTTAACTGGTTAGATGTTGACCTTGAGCCTTTAGTACAAAAGGTTACCAACACCATGCTCAAGCCAACTGATAGCGACGTGAAAAGCTCCGCCTCTGTTCAAGCTCAAGCTAATTGCCAAGCTCAGGCAGTCGCTATTGTTGATGCTCATGAGTAAGCAGCAAGTTTAGAAAATACCAAAAACAAAGGCCCCGACAGCTTAATGTTGTCAGGGCCTTTGTTTTAGGTCATGAGAGTGTCACTGACACTATTATTTGCCAAGGTGGCGTTTGATAAGAGCAAATGCAGCCTGAATATCTTGAGCCTTTTGGGTATACATGCTCACCATTTCAGGGGGCAGACCCTGAGAGGCTAAGCGATCAGGGTGATACTTAAGCATCAGTTTCTTATGGGCTCTTCGGATATCTTCCCATGAAGTATCTTTAGTTACTCCAAGAATCTGATAGGCGTTGTCGAGATCAGAGCTTGAGTGAGACTTGTAGCTGTATGAGTCAGATGATGAGCTGCGTGACTCATCTTGATCGTAGCCATACTTTTCGTAGTTTTCGTAACTATGGTTGCCATAGCTGCTGTAGCTACCATGATTACCCTGACTCTGATAATGACTTTGGCGAGCCTTAGCGTATTCTCTAGAGAAGTTGGCAAACTGCATTTCGGCGATACGGACGCGAATCAATTGCTCCATGTGGTTAAGAGGAATGCCAAATGCCTGAGCTACTTCTAAGAGGCGTTTGTGTTCACCATCCTCAATTACCTGATCTGCCATAGCGATGGATACTTGAATTTCCATTAGGTATGACACGATAGTGCTAGAGCTGTTACCAAATACTGAATAGAGTTTTTGTGCCTCACGATAAAGGTCGAAATTATCTTTCTTACCTAAATTGAAGCTTTCAATAGCTAATGAGCGCATGGTATCATCAAGCTGCATCACCTTCATAAAGTACTCAGCTTGATTGATATGAGATTGATTAATGCGGCCTGCGCCACGGGATACGTAGCCCATCAAACGATAGGTAGTTTTAATCAGGCGCTCACGTGCATACGGATTGATATTAGTGCCGGTAAATGCATTACGTGCTTGTGTATGTCTTTGTACCATTTCGTTGCGTGGCTTATCGTATAAGAAATAGCCAAGGGCAAAGCCGATGAAAAAGCCAACACCGCCAAATAAAAAACCAATCAGACCGCCAATAATACGGCCTTTCCACGAGATAACATTTGAACTCATGAGTAATAAAACCTATTTGATTTCTGACCCAATTTTATGAAATACACAATTGAGGTCATGCCTATCAAGATTAGGCCCAATTAGAAACAATAATCTTTATGCAGGAGCATGAGCGCTTAATATCCTTGCCATCTCCTGAGTATCTATATGTTCCCATGTTTAGGACAGATTAAGCTTAGTAAGCGGCATTTGCCATGATCTAAACTGCATATAGTTAGAACAAAGTGCCGCGCTTTTAAGCATCTAAGCGAACACTTTAAGCTATCTAAGCAAACACTTTTAGCTATCTAAGTTATTACTTTAGCTATTCAGGCTATTAGTTTTATCTTCAAGGTAGGCGTTTAAATCATTAAGACGCTCTACAGTACCTACATCAAACCAACGTGCACTTAGCACTGATGCTGTAATCTGTTTCTCTTCAATCCAGCGATCAAAATAAGGGCGCAATGGCTCACGGCACACTGCTCTACCAGCAAAAGCTTGAGGGTGATACCAGGCAAAACCTGCAAATGTATAGTCAGAGCCGTAAATTAGATCGCCACTGTCTGATAAAGCAAAGTCACCTTTGGCGTTGTGGGCTGGATTGCTGGTCAAAAATAGATGAGCAAGGCGTTGTTGCTTAGCAATTTGTTCTGGGCAAGGCAGCAGAAAATCATATGGGGTATCTAAGAAGATATCTCCATTAATCACGAGAAAAGGTTCTGATCCAAGTAAAGGCAGCGCCTTGATAATGCCTCCAGCAGTTTCAAGACCATCAGCATCCTCAGCACTTACAGAAATCTTCAAGCCAAAAGATGAGCCATCTTGAAGATAGCCAAAGAGTACATCTTTAAGATAGGCTCCATTTACTACAAGATCAGTAATGCCAATTGCTTTGAGTTTATCAAAGTGGTGCTCAAGCAAAGTTTTTCCGCCAGCCTGCACCATAGGCTTAGGTATGGTGGCAGTGATAGGTCGCAAACGTTTGCCTTGTCCTGCTGCTAATATCATGGCACGCATAGTTTATCCTTATCCTTGCTATAACAAGTATCATCATTCTAGCTATGGCATATGCAATAAGCTAGCTTTCAGGTGCGAAAAGCCAATAATCCATTACTTTTAATAAGTGATGATTCTTGAAAGATGATGCACCAGTTTAGATCGTTAACTGTCTTTGTATGTTTAGTTTTTAGATATAGGTGACTAGCTTAACAATTAGAGTTGCTGTATACACACGATACTATGAAGCTGAAATAGACTTAATGCGTGAAAAGTTTTTAGTAAGTGGTTCAGCTATAAGTAGCAACATGCTTTGGTGAGGCTCTGGCCATAGTTGCATGTGGAGATCACGATGTTAAGAAAGTTTGCACTTGGTCTGCTTATGACTGCCTTTGCTTGTGCTGCTGCCAACGCTGCCACATTTAACAAATAGGCGTAATTCTCCACCTATAACTCGAAGAGTTTAGGTGGAGATGTAAGCCTACATCTTACTAACATTACAGCAGTCGATCTTGATTTTCTATATATTCTCTCAAAAC
>NZ_CABTML010000118.1:0-6135 GCF_902485895.1 uncultured Anaerobiospirillum sp.
ATTAGCTCAAAGATAAACGCAAAAGCGCAGCCCTGTACAAGTATAAGAGCAGATGTGGCATTGAGTCCTGTACAAGTATAAGCGCGGATGTGGCATCGAGGCCTGTACAAGTATAAGAGCAGATGTGGCATCGAGCCCTGTACAAGTATAAGCACAGATGTGGCATTGAGCCCTGTACAAGTATAAGCGCAGATGTGACATACAGTCAGGTGCGCTCATGTAGCCAAGCATAAAAGAAGTGAGGTGGGGGATGGCCTTTAGATGGCCTTAGATAAGATAGTGTTGGGCCTAAAATGACAAGCGGCCACATGGGCCGCTTTGATGGCCCATGTAGCCGCTTTGAGGCAGCCGTGGTGTGGCTGCCTAATTGCCCTTGCCCTTAGCTTATGGACAGCATGGTGGTGCTGCCTTATGTTGGGCGGGCGTTTATTAGTTTTTGATTAAACTACGATAGAGACTAAGCGGCCCTTAACGTAGATAACCTTCTTAACTTCCTTGCCCTCGATGATCTTAGAGACGGCCTCATCAGCTAAAGCAGCAGCCTTGATCTCGTCTTCGGATGCCTCAGCAGAAACGTTGAGCTTAGCGCGAACCTTGCCGTTTACCTGAACAACGATGAGCAGATCTTCAGCCTTTAAAGCCTCTGGATCAGCAACTGGCCAGGTAGCAGTATTGTCGAGCTCGTCAGTGTTGCCGAGTAATTCGTAGAGCTTGAAGCAGATGTGTGGCACGATTGGGTAGAGCATTACAACTACAGCGTTGTAAATCTCATAACGCAGTGCACGAGCAGACTCGTCATCACCATCGTACTTAGCAACCTCGTTTAACAGCTCCATGATGGCTGCAATAGCGGTGTTGAAAGTCTGACGACGACCGATATCATCGGTAACCTTCTCAATGCAGGTGTGCAGGTGGTGACGCAGCTTACGACCCTTAGCATCAAGCTTGGACTTGTCTAAAGCGACAAATGGACCTGAGGCAACTAAGTCGTTGACCTGATTCCACAGCTTTAATAAGAAGCGCTTAGCACCATCAACACCAGACTGACGCCACTCTAAGGTGAGCTCAGCAGGGGAGGCGAACATCATGAACAGACGTACGGTATCAGCGCCATAGAGCTTAACCATATCCTCAGGATCGATACCATTGTTCTTGGACTTAGACATCTTAATCATGCCTACGTGCTCAAGCTTATGGCCCTCATCATCAACAGCCTCGATGATGGCACCCTTGTCGTCTCTAGTTACCTTAGCCTTGAGTGGGCTTACCCAAACCTTAGTGCCATCCTTGGTGTAGTAGAAGGCATCGGCTAGCACCATACCCTGGCAAAGGAGACGCTTAAATGGCTCATCGGCCTTAACCATGCCGCAGTCGCGCATTAACTTGAAGAAGAAGCGAGCATAGAGCAAGTGCATAACAGCGTGCTCAATACCACCAATGTACTGATCTACAGGTAACCAGTAGTTAGCCTCATCGTCAATCATGCCAGTCTCACAACGTGGTGAGCAGTAACGGGCATAGTACCAAGAAGACTCCATGAAGGTATCGAAAGTATCGGTCTCACGGATAGCCTTTTGGCCATTGTAAGTAGTGGTGTACCAGCTCTCGTCTGTTGCCAGTGGAGAGGTTACGCCGTCGATCTTAACGTCCTCAGGTAACTTAACTGGTAAGTTCTCATCAAGCTCAGGAACCAGCTCACCATTTTCTAAGTTGAGCATTGGGATTGGAGCACCCCAGTAACGCTGACGAGAAATACACCAATCGCGCAGACGATAGTTAACAGTACGCTCGGCAATGCCCATGCCCTCGAGCTTCTTGGCAATAGCTTCCCATGCGCCCTTGAAATCAAGGCCATCAAACTCGCCAGAGTTAACTAGCTTACCGTGCTCAACAAAAGCACCCTTAGTTAAGTCGATCTCAGAGCCATCTAATGGAGCAATAACTTGCTTAACTGGCAGGTTGTATTTCTGAGCAAATTCCCAGTCACGCTCATCGTGAGCAGGAACAGCCATAACTGCACCAGTACCGTAGTCCATAACTACGAAGTTGGCAACGAGGATAGGTACGTTCTCACCAGTTAAAGGATGTACGGCGTTAACGCCAGTGTACATGCCCTTCTTTTCCATAGTGGCGATATCAGCCTCAGCAAACTTCTGAGTACGGCACTCTTGGCAGAATGCAGCGAGCTCAGCATTGTTCTCTGATGCCTTGCGAGCAACAGGGTGGTTTGCAGAGATAGCCATGTAAGTAACACCCATGAAGGTGTCAGGGCGGGTGGTGTAAACGGTAACAGTCTCATCAGAGCCTTCGATCTTGAAGGTAATGGACAGACCTTCTGAACGACCAATCCAGTTGCGCTGCATGGTGCGTACGCGCTCTGGCCAGCCTTCGAGCTTATCAATATCGGCTAAGAGCTCATCGGCGTACTTGGTGATCTTTAAGTACCACTGTGGGATCTCGCGCAGCTCAACTTTAGTACCGCAGCGCCAGCAGCAACCTTCTTCTACCTGCTCGTTTGCAAGCACGGTGTGGTCGTGTGGACACCAGTTAACAGTTGAAACCTTCTTGTAAACAAGACCCTTCTTGTACAGCTCGGTGAAGAACTTTTGTTCCCACTTGTAGTACTCAGGACGGCAAGTAGCAATCTCACGAGCCCAATCATAGGAGAAGCCTAAAGTCTTGAGCTGATGCTTCATGTAGTCGATGTTGGAATAAGTCCAATCAGCTGGATGAGCATTGTTCTGAATAGCTGCGTTCTCAGCTGGAAGACCGAAAGCGTCCCAACCCATTGGGTTTAATACGTTCTTACCATTTAAGCGGTGGAAACGTGCAATTACGTCACCAATGGTGTAGTTACGTACGTGGCCCATGTGAAGTCGGCCAGATGGATAAGGAAGCATTACGAGGCAGTAGAACTTCTCCTTGTTAGGATCGGCCTTTGCCTTGAAAGTCTGATGCTCATCCCAGTACTTTTGTACCTCAGACTCGAGCTCTTGTGGGTTATACGCAACATTGGTTGCCATAATTAGTGCTCCAATACTTAAACTTAACGCCAAACTTATAGACTTAAGCTTTAGCGATGGGTAGTTAACCGCCTTAGCAGTACATTTTTAAAATCGGTAACGACGCAACGCGCCGCATTAGTAGCTAAGTACAAGCTGCCTAAAAATGCAGCACCGCCTAGCTAATAAATCAGCACAAGTTAGTGCAAGCAACAACTAAAGTGTTCTAAAAAAGACACAGCTGCATACATCCTAACTTGCTAAGTATTCTTGTCTTGCTGCCTTGCCATGTAAGGGCATTTAGACACAAGATTTTTCTACAGCCATGCATCAGGCTTGGGGTAAAACTTCTATCTTAGGGTTCACATAAGAAAAAACTACGAGCTTAAAGCTAATAACCTTTAGCTAAGCTTAGTCTCAGTAAGATAAGAGGCTATGTAGTTAATTAAGATAGAAAAGCAGTGCTTGTGCATTTGCTGTTACTTTTGATCAACTCGGTAAAGTTTGATCTAGGCATTGTATTTTGCCATGAAAGTGCACTGAATTAACAAAATGGGGCAAAAAGGTTCTACTACATACCCACGAGGCCCCGCAAATGAACATGCCATTAGCCAAGCTACAGCAAATAATTAACCACTAGAGTATCTAGTCAGATGGCTGATTGCCTAGTTTTTACCAATGACATGCACCTCCAATCCTTATGTCTTTTGCGCAATTATATGCATCTCTTTGGTGCAACGCCTCAAAGCCACCATTGAACAGCCATTTATAACATTTATGGCCTTACAACCACCAAAAACTAGCCAAACATCCACTCAAAGTCAGTAAGACAATGCCAGTCAGTATACATGCAGGGGTTAAGCAAGCTAGTAGCTATAGCAACACATTGCAAAGCAGCAAGCTTGTAAACAGCAAAAGTGCAAAGCAGAGAGCATATAAACAGTTCAAGAGCAAAAGCAGCCATACAGTTTCTGCTGCTTTTGTGGCTATTTACGCTTGCCACTTCCATGACCGCCTTGTGCATAGCCTCGATAGCTTAGACGTATTGTTCGAATAAATACAAGTTGCTCATGGCGCTTTAAGCTAGCGATGCAATGGCAAAGGTGGCGCTTTGAGCTTTTTTAACGATCTAAACTTTTAATTTAGGTAAAATTACATAGCTTCACGAAACTGGAACTAGCATATGAGTTTAGAGCAAATTAACAAGTACATTATTCTCAGAAAGTCAGGCTTAAATACGTCACGTATCGCCACTGAGATCGGTGTGTCAACCACAACTGTTAGTAGATATGACCGATTCATTGGTATTCATGGTGAGCATATTTTACGTGAGCTGCCTAACCTTGTACTTGATAGACCTCTTTCAAACATCGACTATGCCTCTATGGTTGAGTGGGCTTATGAAAATGACTGGAGCTGCGATGCTACAGCATTTTTGTTTATGGTTTCTCGTAAAAAGCTGTCTGGCTTTTATAAAACGAGAATGGAGCAAGGACAGCCTTTACTCGGCGCAGAGCCTATGAGTCCGCCTAGCTGGGCATCGTTAACTGGAGCTTTTAGCATTAAAAATTTGCCAGTCGATGTGCCTACTTGCTCAGATTTAGAAGAATATAAGAAAGCAGTAATTCCTGATACTGTATCTTATCCAAGCATTGTATCTTCATGCTCATATGAGGACGTTCATGAGGAGCAGCCAAAGCCTATAGAGCGTAGAATTGGACGCGCTAAGAAAGATGTGAAAATCTCACGTCCGGCCAAGATTATGCGTTCCAAAGCGCATATGACTCAAAAGAAGCAAGAACGAGCTTTAGCAGCCTTAAATGAGAATCATCTTGATGAAGGTTATGTGCCGCCAAAAGCAGATGATGCGGTGGCATCTATAGTTAAGCCAAGCCCATTGGAAAAGGGCATTGAAGCTATTGAAGCTCAGGATGAAATCAAGTCTCCAAAGAGAGGAAGACCTCATAAAATCAATCACAACTCTCCTGGGTTTGATGAGTTGCCGGCCGAAGTGCAAAACAAGCACTTGAAAAAGGCTCTGCTTGAAATCGAAGCGGAGAATGCTGCTCTAAAAAAATCTATAGCCTCGCTCAACATTTAAAAGATCCTATGTTGACGCGAGGCGAAAAACAAGAGTTACGCTATCGTGAAGCAAGTAAATTAATGCAAGAGTGCCCGCAGTATCCAAAAAGTATTATTAAAGCAACATTTGGCTTTTCTGATCAGGGATATTACAACGCAGGCAAGGCAATAACATCTGAAAGCCGTGCTGAAGTAAAACAAGATAAAGATGAGATTGTGAGACTCATTAAAGAGATCTTCAAGGCTTCAAACGGCCAGGCTGGAATCGGTACGATTACTCAAAAGCTAAGGAACTACGGTGTGTATCTTTCTATACCGACTGTTCGTAAGTATGCAAGAGCAAATAACTTATATCCTGTGTGCGCTATAAGACATGGCAAGTATAGTTCTTATCAACATGGACTCGGTAATGTTGCGAGTAATCATCTCAAAAGAGACTTCAGCAGTAACAAGTGCCTTGAAAAAATCAGTACTGATGTATCTGAATTTAAGGTATGCGGAAAGACCTTCTACTTGTCTATTTTTGTTGATGCATTTAACAACGAGATTGTAGCTTTCAGTATAAGTGACTCACCAACAGTTCAATTTGTAATCGATGGCTTTAAGAAGCTTGTTGCTATTATTCCTCGAGGACAAAACTGCTGGATTCACTCCGATCAGGGCCATCAATATAAGCATGCCTTATATATGAGGTTCTTTAAAGAGAATCCTAACTTAATACGTAGCATGTCAAGAAAAGGCAATTGTCTTGATAACTATCTTGCAGAACAGATATTTGGCAAGATTAAGACAGAGTTCTTCTACAAAAATAAGTTTAATAGTGTTGACGAGGCCAAGCGTGGACTAATCGAATACATTTACTACTACAATCATGAGCGTATTCAAGAGTCTTTAGGCTGGAAAAGTCCAGTTACTTTTAGATTAGAGCATGCAGAGCAAGCATTAGAACTCTCTGCATAGTAGTAATTGGTATGATTTCAGGCTTATATATGGTTTGAGCACATATCTGGTATAAGACTCAACGGCGCGAAGCGCACGGCGACCTAGCCCA
>NZ_CABTML010000119.1:0-7769 GCF_902485895.1 uncultured Anaerobiospirillum sp.
ATAATGTGCGCACAACCTATGCGGATGGATGGCAGAGCGGTTGAATGCAACGGTCTTGAAAACCGTCGAGGATTTGCGTCCTCCGTGAGTTCGAATCTCACTCCATCCGCCATCAGGTACTCAAGCGGCTTTAAGGCCGTTTTTTTTGTTCCCAAATTCCTAGATACAACATTTCTTTACAAGTTCCCCTCACTGCATACCATCAAGGTTAGCTAAGCTTCATCAGCTTTTTGAGCTGTAACGCCCTGCATTCTTAAAACATAGAACCATATTTTTACAGCCTTTACTTATCTAAGTCTGTTGCTGCAGTCCTATATCCGGCCTGTTGCCTACTTACCTCATATAAGGTCATGCTCTGAATATTTGCAATCTGTAGCTTGTAGCTTATGCGTTGCTGCTCCATTAAAGAAGTCTTACATAGTTCACTCTTACCGGTGTTGCTAAGCGGTGAAGAGCGAGATCATATCGATTCTCTTACAAAACAAAAGCCCCGTTGCACAGGATTAATTGTGCAACAGGGCTTATGAATAATACTAAAAAGAGTCAGCTACTTAGAGCTATATGATCATAGCTAGCTTTAATATCTAGCTGATGGGTTTTGCTTGAGTAGCTTTAGATAGCGTGCCAGAGCGTTAGAGCCTTTTGCTCTCTACATAGCGCTTAAGCAAGCTGTTAGTTCTTGTCTGAGTCACGCTCGTCTTCGTAGTCCTCTTCATAGTCGTAATCGACATCGGACATACGTGCCTCTTCATCCTTTGGGCCTAAGCCTTTAGCAATGAGGGCGTCGAGCTTCATGCTGTCTTTAACGAGGCTATCAAACTCAAACTCAATGTTTGGCATGTAGCGCATCTTAAGACGTGCTGCCATGGTTGAACGCACAAAGCCAGCGGCCTTATTTAAGACCTGCATAGCCTCTTTTACAGTGGTCTCATCGTCGTCTAAGAAAGAGACGAAGATGGTGGCGTTACGTAAGTCAGGAGCCACATTAACTTCGGTTACTGTAGCCAGCTTGACTCGCGGATCCTTAATCTCGGATGCAAGAATACGGGCTGCTTCACGACGAAGCGATGCGGCGATTCTTTCATTACGGCCATAACTTTTTGGCATAGTATTACCTTTAATAAATCAACCGACGTACACCTACGTTGGTTAGTGCTATAAGCTCAGCGCATTCAAGAAAGTATCTTGAATTAGCGCCTAGCCCATAGTACTAAGTTAAAAAACAGAAAAAGCTCTGTCTTAATCTACAAGATCTATAAGACTAGAGCTTTTTGCTACAACAAAGATTTGTATAAGCTGCCCCATGCATGGAGCAAGCTTATCTTTATTGTGACTGCCTAAGTGTCTTTTAGCGTGCTGAGCGATGCCTATAAATGCTCTTGCTCTAAACGCTCTCGCTCAAAAGCACTGGCTATAAACGCAGTTGCTAGAGGCGCACTTTATTAAAAAGATCCTTAGGCAGCTTCGGCTATGAGCACATCCTTATTATAAGGTGCGCTTAACCTCAACGTTCTCGAAGACTTCGATTTGATCGCCAACACGAACGTCCTGGTAGTTCTTAACGCAGATACCGCACTCGTTGCCGTTCTTAACCTCGGATACGTCATCCTTGAAGCGACGTAAGGAGTCAAGCTCGCCTTCGTAGATAACAACGTTATCACGCAGCACGCGGATTGGGGCAGAACGCTTAACGGTACCTTCGGTAACCATACAGCCTGCAATTGAGCCGTACTTAGGATGCTTGAAGACATCACGTACTTCAGCCATACCGATAATGCGCTGTTGAACTTCAGCCTTAAGAAGACCAGACATAGCCTTCTTAACGTCATCGATAAGATCGTAAATAACGCTGTAGTAGTGCAGATCCACACCCTCAGTCTCGATAACGCGACGAGCAGGAGCGTCAGCACGTACGTTGAAGCCAACGATAATAGCTGAAGAAGCGGTAGCTAAGGTTGCGTCAGTTTCGGTAATACCACCTACACCTGAACCGATGATATTAACCTTAACCTCATCAGTTGCCAGCTTGTACAGAGCATCAGAGATAGCCTCAACAGAACCCTGAGTGTCGGCCTTAAGCACAACATTAAGCTCTGAAGCCTGGTTATCCTTGAACATGTTCTCAAGCTTAGCCTTCTGCTGCTTAGCGATCTTAAGCTCACGGAACTTGCCTTGTCTAAACAGAGCAACTTCACGTGCCTTCTTTTCATCACGTACAACAGTAACTTCGTCACCAGCATCTGGTACACCAGATAAGCCGAAGATCTCAACTGGGAAAGAAGGACCTGCTTCATCTAAGTTCTGGCCCTTTTCGTTACGTAAGGAACGAACACGACCATACTCAAGACCACAGAGAACTACGTCACCCTTGTGCAGAGTACCCTCACGTACTAATACGGAGGCAACTGGACCACGGCCCTTATCAAGACGAGACTCGATAACAACACCAGAGGCCATACCATCAGCCACAGCGGTTAACTCGAGAACTTCAGACTGCAGTAACACAGCCTCTAAGAGCTCTTCAACACCCTGACCAGTCTTAGCGGAAACTTCAACAAACTGAACTTCACCACCCATAGACTCAGGAATAACACCGTGCTGGATGAGTTCGTTAGTTACGCGCATAGGATCTGCACCTGGCTTATCAATCTTGTTGATAGCAACGATGAGAGGAACCTTAGCAGCGTTAGCGTGTTGAATAGCTTCTAAAGTCTGAGGCATTACACCGTCATCGGCAGCAACTACCAGAATAACGATATCGGTTACCTGAGCACCACGAGCACGCATTGCGGTAAAGGCAGCGTGACCTGGGGTATCAAGGAAAGTAATACCTGAACCACGAGTATCAACGTGGTAAGCACCGATACGCTGAGTAATACCACCAGCTTCACCGGCTGCAACCTTGGACTTACGGATGAAGTCGAGTAAGGAAGTCTTACCGTGGTCAACGTGACCCATGATGGTAACAACAGGAGCACGTGGCAGAGCCTTAGCAGCGTCAGACTGACGATCAGCTAAGATTGCCTCTTCAAGCTCATTCTCCTTACGCAGAATGGCCTTGTGACCCATTTCCTCAACTACGATCTGAGCAGTAGCCTGATCGATAACCTGGTTGATGGTAACCATCTCACCAAGCTTCATTAAGCATTTAATAACCTCAGCGCCCTTAACAGCCATCTTCTGAGCAAGCTCGGCTACAGTGATGGTCTCACCAATTACTACTTCACGAGAAACTGGTGCTACAGGACGGTTAAAGCCGTGCTGCTGATTGCCCTTAGCTTGAGCGCCACGGCCATTACGTTGTGGCTGCTTCTTGTTGCCACGGCCACGTACGAAGGTGTTTTCAGACTCTTCACGCTTCTTAGCAGCAACCTTACCACCACGCTCGTTAGTACGGTGACGACCACGATTCTCTTCTTCGCGATCACGTGCAGCTTCTGCCTCACGAACGAATGCAGAGGACTCCTCGATGCCGTCGGACTCTTCTAAGCGACGACGCTCTTCTTCCTCAGCAGCCCAACGAGCCTCATTTTCCTCAGCTAAGCGACGAGCCTCTTCGGCCTGACGGCTAGCTTCAAGAGCGATCTTCTTAGCCTGTGCTTCTTCTTGAGCAGCCTTAAGCTTTTCAGCCTCTTCAGCCTCAGCCTTCTTTTCAGCAATCTTAGCTGGCTTTTCTGCAGCAGCCTTATCAGCTGCAGCCTTCTTAGCAGCATCAGCGGCCTTCTTCTTAGCCTCAGCTTCAGCCTTACGCTTAGCCTCTGCCTCAGCACGCTCTTTTGCCTCAGCCTCAGCCTTAGCCTTTGCTTCAGCTTCAGCCTTTGCCTTAGCCTCGGCTTCAGCCTTAGCACGTGCCTCAGCCTCTAAACGCTCTTTTTCAGCAAGCTTAGGATCGAACTTAATGGTCTTCTTACGAACAACCTGTACAACCTTAGGCTTACCAGTTGAGTCCTGCACCTTCACAGAAGCGTGGGCGGAACGGTTTAAGGACATGCGCTTTGGAGCCTTGTCCTCGGTCTTTATTTCATCAGCCATGTTGTTTCACCCCTCTTATTATTGCTCTGCATCAGATGCACTAGAATCACCCTGAGCGTTTTCTTCCTTGAACCAAGTCAGATTACGGGCGCCCATAATAATATCGCCAGCACGCTGCGCGTCGATATTTAAATCAGTGAGATCATCGATAGCCTGCTCAGCTAACTCTTCAAGGGTCTTAATGCCTTTCTTAGCCATAGCTAAAGCAAGCTCGGTGTCTACACCTTCAACCTTCATAAGCTCATCAGCACCTTCAGCCTTGAGCTTCTCCTCGTTAGCAGCAATTGCTGCACGAGCATTCTCTTGAAGAGCCTTCACAAGCTCATCATCTAAGCCCTCAATGTCAGAGAACTCTTCAGCTGGAACGTAGGCAACTTCTTCTAAAGTCTGGAAGCCGGCATCGGATAATACGCGAGCAAAGTCCTCATCGATATCGAGGTTCTCAGTAAAGAACTTAACGATTTGAGCACTCTCAGCGGCAAGCTCCTGATCCATCTCAGTCTCAGCCTTAACCTGTAAAGACCAGTTTAAGACCTGAGAGGCAAGACGTACGTTTTGACCGTTGCGACCAATAGCTAAAGCTAAGTTCTCGTCGGCAACAGCTACGTCAATGCTGTGGTTTTCATCATTGATAACAATACGTGAAACCTCAGCAGGCTCCATAGCGTTGGTTACGTACTGAGCGAGGTTCTCATCCCAAAGGACGATATCAATACGCTCGCCAGCAAGCTCATTGGACACAGCCATAACACGTGCGCCACGCATACCAATACATGCGCCACGTGGATCAATACGCTTATCCTTAGAACGTACAGCGATCTTAGCGCGGGAACCTGCGTCACGAGCCACGCCCATGATCTCGATAACACCCTCACCAATCTCTGGTACTTCAATACGGAAGAGCTCAGCTAAGAACTCAGGAGCGGTACGGGAACACATGATCTGTGGGCCCTTGTTCTCCTCGCGGATCTCAGTTAAGAGTACGCGAATACGATCGCCACGTGAGTAGTTCTCACGAGGAATCATATTGTCACGGCGTAACAGACCTTCAGCACCGTTGCCAAGGTCAATGATTAAGCCTTCACGGTTGACACGCTTAACAGTAGCATTGACTACGTGACCTAAACGACCACGCTGATCTTCAATTAACTGCTCGCGCTCGGCATTGCGTACGCGCTGTGATAAAACCTGCTTAGCAGTTTGGATGGTAATACGGTCAAAAGATACAGAAGGAATCTCATCCTCAACGATATCACCAGCACTGATCTCTGGATACTCTTCGCGAGCAGCTGCAAGAGAAATCTCTTGTACTGGATTGTCCAGTGGGCCATCAGTATCTACTACTACCCAACGACGGTAGGTAGTATATGAACCCTCTTTACGGTCGATCTCAACACGGCAGTCGATATCAACAGAGTACTTCTTCTTAGTTGCACTGGCCAAAGCCACTTCCAAAGCTTCGAAAATCTTCTCCTTTGGAATAGCTCGCTCATTGGAGAGCGCCTCGGCTATCGCAATGATTTCCTTACCCATTTGGTCTAACCTCTTGTGGATGCCTCGGGCATCTCTCCTATAGTAATGCTGAATAATCAGGCACGATGCGGGCTACAGAAACGTTCTCAAACGCTACTGTAACTTCTGCATTTAAGCTCTTGTCGTGCACTACAAAAGAACCATCTTCTTGTGCACTAACGAGCTTGCCTTCAAGCTTGCGACGTCCATCTGTTGCCATCTTTAAAGCAACGCTGATCTCTTGACCGACGCTCTTTTGTAACTGCTCAACAGTAAAAAGAATACGATCAAGGCCAGGGGATGAAACCTCAAGGATATATGCTGGATCAATCAGATCTGCTGTATCAAGCAATGGGGATAAAGCTGTTGTGATATCACCACAGGCGTCTGCATTAACGCCACCATCTCCCTCGACAAACACCTGCAGATGTGCCGTATTGCGTCCGACACGGTAACGCAAGCCCCACAGTTCCATCCCGAAAGACTGAACTACTGGCTCAATGAGCTCATGAAGCTTTTGTTCAAGAGATCCCGTCATTAACACCTCATAAGTTGAATTGTTTCGCAAGCTGATACCTGAAAAGCTTTAAAGTATCAAACCTATTGACTGCCTAAACAACCTTATCCACACCATAGCTATATCTGACAAAGTTTACAGATAAAGCACGTAAACCCCTTATAACCATGGTTATAACAGCGCTTATAAAACACCACAAAAAATGCGCTTGCGCCTGTTGCTAAGGTAAATTTTAGGCATAAAAAAAGCCCCGATGTTGGGGCTTCTTGTAAAAGTTGCACCTATTCGCAAGGGCAACCTTGCAATCTGAAGTACAGATAGCACTTGCTATCTTTGAGTATAAAGCCAAGCTAAGCTTGCTACTTACTCACACGAGAGGCTATAAAAGTGCAAAATTTTGCAAGCTATTTAGGCACAAGGCCAGAGGCTCTCGCAGATACAACAGATTGTTCAAATCGTTCTTGCACGTCATCGGGTGATGACGTAGTAGAAAAACTACCATGCTTTGACATTTACTCAGGTCGGAAAATACTCTAAGTAAAAGAGTCATCGCAACAATGACTACACAAAGCGATGCTATTTATACCTAAAAACTAACGAAATTGCAAGCTTAATCGGCCTTTTTATCGAGTTAGCACCCTCAAACTTTCCCATTTACATCCTCATAATTAACAAAGCAGGCCCCCTTAACATCAATATAGTTACTAAAATGCGCTCTTTAGCCTTGCTTATCAACTGCTAAAACGAAGTGCGAACTTGTAACTGCTTAATTAGCACACTCAAGTGAGCATCAAAAAAGATCATCACCGATGCATTCGCTATCAAGCTATTAGTAATATGCCATTGCCTGCACTCAAGCTCTCACCAAATAAGCTCCATTAACAGCTCCAGCCCCATCCACCATCTTCATAAGCAAGAGCATTGCGGCCTATCTTAAAGCGATCTCACCAATCTTATACAAGTAAGCGCTAAGCGTATGAGCGGAGAGCCTCTTGGACGCTTGATGTTTGTACAAGGAAGTGTACAGGTGTGTGCCACACCAAAATCATTAAAACAAAGTAATGTCACAGCCACTGCGTAAACATCAGTGCAATGCTTTAACTCGTAACCAATCTATTCTTTTGCTAGCTAAAGCAAGAGTCTAGATGCAACAAACGAGTCTAAAGTTGAGGCAAAAGCTGAGGATTTTGCACAAATGTGCACTAATTGTATTACAAGTTAAAGCTTTGCTTTGATCGCAGAAACAAACTTTAAAAAGGAGCGCATTTTGATCAAAGAGTTCTGTAACTATGGAATATACATGACAAGTCTTGCCTCATATCTAAGAGCGTATACTCATTAGAACTTTTCTCAAAGAGCTTGCCTCATCTGAAATTAAAGTAATGTGTTAATATCTTTTGATGACCTTAGATAAGGTGAGCTTTACACAAAAGTGCTTGTTGCTCTTTTTGTCTTAGCCATTCTTACTGTTAATTGCTCTAAAGTTAGCTATGTAGTCATTACATTTTTTGAATGTGCTATATAGCCGCTACGAGCGTCCCCATCATGTCAGGTCGACAACTCAATACTGTGTGGTTTTGAAAGTTAATGTGAATTACTCCCGCCAAATCTTACGATTATGGCGTGAACTTCATGGCGTCGCTGCGCCAAATCTCATACGGTTAACAAGTTACCCGTATCGGCTGAAACACGCAGCCGCTATCAAATA
>NZ_CABTML010000120.1:0-25990 GCF_902485895.1 uncultured Anaerobiospirillum sp.
GCTGCAGAAAAGAGAGGTCGTGGACGTCCACGTGGTAGTCGAAACAAAAGCAATCTTGCATTCGAGAACAGTTTTGTTGGCCCGATGCCTGACTTGTCACGTCTTCCAAAGAAGAAAGCAGGGCGACCAAAAGGATCTACAAATAGAGTTAGCAAAGAGTTTAAGATGAACTTTATCGGCCCAATGCCTGATTTATCACGTCTACCAAAGAAAAGGCCTGGTAGACCGAAAGGAGCTAAAAACAGAAAAAACCTTATGCTCAGTTGAGCATAGCTGGACATGAATCAGTATGACAATTTATGGTATTAAACTTAAGGCTGGTAATTCTTATCGCTAAAGACTACAGCTTCAATTTATTTACTGTAGGACTTGCTAAGCCTTATTCAAAAGTACTGTTTTATATAGCTATTGCAAAGTTCTCATTATTCAACTAATTGTGAGCATAGTTGCATTTTAATTGTTACAGCCCATTTGTGATACAATACAAGATTGTACTTAGCAACAACAACGGAGCTGTTCATGTCTGCTACACCTTCTTCTGCAAAGTTGATTTTCGTTACTGGCGGCGTAGTTTCCTCCCTTGGTAAGGGCATCGCAGCTGCATCATTAGCAGCTGTTCTGGAGGCTCGTGGTATCAAAGTAACAATGATGAAACTTGATCCATACATCAATGTTGACCCTGGTACTATGAGTCCTATTCAGCATGGTGAAGTGTTTGTTACCGAGGATGGTGCAGAGACCGACCTTGATTTAGGTCACTATGAGCGCTTTATTCGTACAAAGATGTCTCATCGCAATAACTTCACTACTGGTCGTATCTACTCAGATGTGATTCGTAAGGAACGTCGTGGCGATTATCTTGGTGCTACTATTCAGGTTATTCCTCACATTACCAATGCAATTAAGGAGCGAATCCTGGCTGGTGCAGAGGGAAATCAGGTCGCAATTGTCGAGATCGGTGGTACTGTAGGCGACATTGAGTCATTACCTTTCTTAGAAGCTATTCGTCAATTAGCTGTAGAGATTGGCCGTGAGAATGCTCTGTTCATGCACCTTACCTTAGTCCCATATCTTGAGACTTCTGGCGAGGTTAAGACTAAGCCAACGCAGCATTCTGTCAAAGAGCTGCTATCTATTGGTATTCAACCGGACATCCTTATTTGCCGTTCAGATCGCGTCATTCCTGGTCATGAGCGTCATAAGATTGCAATGTTCTGTAACGTACAGGAGCGTGCAGTTATTTCGCTTAAGGATGTTGATTCCATCTACAAGATTCCAGCCTTATTAAAGAGCCAATACTTAGATCAGTTTATTGTCGATCGCTTTAATATTGAGTGCAAAGAAGCCGATCTTAGCGAGTGGGAGCATGTTCTCTATCAGCAGGCTAATACCGTTGGTGAAGTCACTATTGGTATGGTTGGCAAGTACATTGAGCTCCCTGATGCATATAAGTCAATCAACGAGGCTTTAAAGCACGGTGGTCTTAAGAATCAGTTATCAGTTAACATTCGCTATATTGACTCTGAAGATGTTGAGTCACGTGGCGAGGAGTTGCTTCAAGGTATTGATGCTATCTTAGTTCCTGGCGGCTTTGGTTCTCGCGGAGTAGAAGGCAAGATTATTGCTGCACGTTATGCACGTGAAAACAACATCCCATACCTCGGCATTTGCTTAGGTATGCAGGTCGCTATCATTGAATATGCTCGTAACGTAGCACATCTTGATAATGCTAACTCTACAGAGTTTAACAAGGATACACCTTACCCTGTTGTTGGCTTGATTACCGAGTGGATAGATGAGGATGGCAATGTTGAAAAGCGTTCTGATCAATCAGATCTTGGTGGTACTATGCGTTTAGGCGCACAGCTTTGTCACCTTAAGGCAGGCTCAAAGGTTCGCGAGCTTTATGGAAAGGATGACATTGTAGAGCGTCACCGTCATCGTTATGAGGTTAACAATACTCTTATCTCCAAGCTTACTGATTGCGGCTTAAATATCGCAGGTTTATCTACTGACAATAAGCTTGTTGAGATTGTTGAAGTGCCTAGCCACCCTTGGTATGTTGGTGTTCAGTTCCATCCAGAGTTTACTTCAAACCCTCGTGAAGGCCATCCATTATTCAAGGGTTTCATTGCTGCAGCTAAGAAGTATCAGGAACAGCATTCATAAGCTAAGTACTACTGTTTAGTTTAAACTACAATAAAGGCGCGAAGCTATGCTAGCGCCTTTATTGTATGTACAGAAAATGAGTATTATGCTAGATGCCTATTGAATATACTCTTTTATATGCAGCCGTTAACGTTACGGAGCTTCTATGAGACTCGTTTCGCTAGTTCTTTTTGCTATAGCTTGTTTTCTTGTATATGACATATATTTTGGCCACAATGGAATTCAAAAGTATAAAGAAGTTGAAAAACAATTAGAAAAAGAGCAATTATTAACACTACAGCTGCAGCAAAAAAACCAGGATATTGCAGATCAGATTAATGATCTTATGCAGGGTTCTATTGCAGTAGAAGAACTAGCTAGAAGTGAACTCGGATTAATAAAACCAAATGAGCGTTTCTATCGTGTTTTAGCTACTGATGAGAAGATTCGCTCAATGAATATTTATTAATGCAGAAGTGTGCCTAGTGAAATTCATGTTGTGGCTAAATGTAGAGTATATTAAGAAAATATAAATATGTTGTGCATAATATTTTCTTAGTTAATGGCGAGCTTAATTTTAATTAATAATATAGAATAAATTCTAATCCTGATTATTAGTTATTACCTGATAATGTAGAATCAGTTCCTTTGCATATAGAACAAAGTAGGAAGAACCCTATCTTTAGTAGCTTGCCAGATATCGATTTTAATGAAATACAAACAGTGCTAGAGTATTCTGAGGAAAGTGGATTTAAGTTTCCTGCTCAGAAATAGAGGGTTGTATGTACGTTGAAGTGAAAAGCCCTAGTAGTGGCCGCCAGTATGTTTATCTTAAGCGTAGTGTGCGTGTTGGAAAAAAGATTAAGCACATTACCGTTGAACGTTTTGGTGAACTACAAAAGCTTGAACTAACGTACCCTGGCTTTGTAGATAAGCTTACCAAGATGTGCCAAGAGGGTAGTGACAAATTATTCTTGCGTAAGCTTATTTCATTCGAGCGTGGCATCGAGCAAGCCTTGCGTGCAGACCATGATTTTGTCGGAAAGGATGCTTTACCTAAGCAAAAGCAAAGTGCAGATAATGAAAGTGACACTGCGGAAGTTAATGCTTCTTCAGTTAAATCATCTGATAATCCTGAGCAATCTTCACCAGTTTTATTATTTTCTGAGGCTAGAAGCCGATTATCCGGAACTCAGCAGGAGCTGGTCTCATTAGCATTCAATTCAGAGCATAATCCTGGGGAGCTTATTGAAAAAGGTGCTCTTCATAAGGATTATGCAGATATTAGTGATGCAAGTGACAGTACCATTACTGACCGTGAGAGTTTGATAAGCGATGGTTTTATTGATGCTGTCGTCGTTGCTGCTGGTGTGGGTAAGCGCATGGGGAGTGCAGTACCTAAGCAGTATTTAAAACTCGATGACAAGTGTATTTTAGAGCACACTGTTCTCAAGCTTTTAGTAAGCCCTTATGTGCGCAGAGTAATTGTGGTAATCAGTCCTGAGGATGAGTACTTCAAGTTTACCTGCTTGGGCGATCTTAATAGGGTTGTGACTGTTCCTGGTGGTAAAGAACGCGTCGATAGTGTGTTATGCGGTCTAAAGACCGTTAAGACGCCGTGGGTTATGGTGCATGATGCAGCACGTCCGTTAGTTTCTTTATTTGATATCGAAAAGCTTTTATATAGCGTCGCTGATGGTCTCAACAAAGGCTATCAGGGAGGCATTTTGGTCTCAAAAGTTGCTGATACACTTAAAGAAGGCTCTAAGGCAACTGTAGATACAGTTGAGCTACCTTACGTCCGTAAGACAGTTGATCGCTCTAAGATGTACCGCGCACAAACCCCGCAGTTTTTTAGAGTTAAAGATCTTATCAAGGCGATAAATGAGGCGCTTAAAACTCATCCTGAGTTTATTACTGATGAAGCTTCTGCTATGGAGCTTAAGGGACATAAAGTCATGCTTGTAGAGGGCAGCACGCTTAATTTCAAAGTTACAGAGCCTGCTGACCTTCTATTGGTAAAAGCATTAATGTCTTATTGTGCACCAAATCTTTGATGGTTGTGTTGGTGTTAACATATGATATATGGGCATTACTAACGTGAAGTTGTCGGTATGTACACTGTACATATTTTGGGGGTTATAGCTTGTTAATAACAATCCTCCATTCAACGTGTTACTATAATAAAATTGCAATTATTTGGGGGAGTAAATGGACGTAGATTTAAGTAAGTGCTCTTCAGATGGAAAAATCGCATATTTGATTAAGCCAATTCTTTCAGTATTAAAAGAAGCAGGTGGCAAATTAGAGCGAAGAGAAATAAAAAACAAGATTTGCGAATTAGATGAGCAGATTGCTGTTTTCTCTGAAGTCACTAAAACTTCAAAAACAACTGGTAATACCTACAAGGAATTTACGTTCAAGTTTAATTTTGCTATTCAAGCGTTATCCTTTGTTAAATATCTAACCTATTCAAAAGGAAGCACGTCTATTACTTTAACTGAACGTGGTCTTAATGTTGATTTAGAAGAGATTGATATTGATAACGACATCATCAATCCATGTAAAAAAATATGGAATAGACCATTTATTAAAAAAACAGAAAGTAAATGTGAGGAGTCTACAGTTGAATATGGTGATGAGGCTAGTTCTGCTGATCAGATTTTGAGTGATTTCAAAGAAACTCTTTTGCAAGCAATTGCAGTGATGAGTCCAAAGAAGTTCGAGGATTTTTCTCGCGCTTTATTAACTAAAATGGGAGTTTCTTTTACTGAGCGTGGACTGCAGATCAGTAAAGACGGTGGCATTGATGGCTATGGTTATCATAAAGATAATAATGACTTTAGAACCACTAGAGTAGTTATCCAATGTAAACGATACAACGCCATACCTGTAAGCGCACCAGAGATAAATCAATTTTTGGGGGCAATGGATAAGTTCAAGGCAGACTATGGTGTATTTATTACTAATGGTCGCTTTACAAAAGATGCCAGAGAGGCATCACGCGCTGGAACACCTATAACCTTGATTGATGGTAATGATTTAGTTGATTTAGTGATTAGGTATCAGCTGTTTATTACCCCTGTTACGACCTATGTGTTAAATGACTTCTATTTGAATTAAGTGCTTGTACATAGGATACGCATTGTTTTGGCTTATTGTTTAATTTGTGATTAAGGGGCCTATATGAGAATTGGTCACGGTTTTGATGTGCATCGCTTTGGTGGAGATGGGCCATGTATTTTAGGAGGTGTGGCAGTTCCTTATGAGTTTGGGCTCGTTGCGCACTCTGATGGAGATGTGGTATTGCATGCGTTGTGCGATGCTATCTTAGGAGCCCTTGCTATGGGCGATATTGGCCAGCTTTATCCAGATAATGATGATAGCTTTAAGGGTATTGATAGCAGAGTACTGTTAAGAGACGTTGCCTCACGCATGTTTGCAGCTGGTTATAAGATTGGCAATCTTGATATTACAGTTATGGCACAGGCCCCGAAACTAATGCCGTATGAGCCAGGAATGCGAGCTAATATCGCTAGTGATTTGCAATGCGACTTATCTCAGGTGAGCGTTAAAGCTACTACTACCGAAAAGCTTGGTTTTGTAGGTAGAAAAGAGGGCATTGCATGTGAAGCGGTAGTGCTTCTCATTCAAGCCTAATTCTTATTTAGTATGATGCAGAGCCGACTACGTAAGCAATGAACAATTATGCTTTAACTTACGTATGCAATCGCTCTTAGTTCTGACTTGCACAGTCTTTGTTAAGAGTATGCGCTTGCTATATGCTAATGCAGCTGTTGTTGGCATATATCATCATTTGTTTACCTTAATTACAGGGCAAGTTTGTGAAACTAAATCTTTTTTCGGGCCTTTACGAGTTATGCATCAAATTAGCAAAGCACCCGAAAGCCCCATGGTTTTTAGCTATTAACTCATTTATTGAGTCTATTTTTTGGCCAATTCCGCCTGATGTAATGCTAGCTCCTATGTGTTTGGCGCGACCAAACAGAGCCTGGCATTATGCAACTGTCACTGTTGCAACTTCAGTTGCCGGTGCAGTGGTTGGATACTATCTAGGTTATTTTATTTACGATCCTTATATTGCAGATCTCATCAAGTGGCTCAATTATGAGCAATCCATGGCCACCGTACGCAATTGGTTTATCATGGAGTACGGTATTTTGATGATTTTTGTTGGTGCATTCACTCCTGTACCATATAAGGTCATTGCAGTGACAACAGGTGTGGTTGCTGCAGAAAGCGTTGCGGCTACTGGCTCGTCAGGTATGCTGACAATCATTAACTTTGTTTTAGTGTCCTTAGTTGGTCGTGGCCTGCGCTTCTTCCTTGAAGCTGGCATCATCAAGTTTGGTGGTGAGCGTATGGAGAAGGCGATCAGTCGCTATATTGATATTATTGGCTGGGCATGCGTTGCTTTAGTCGTGGTTTACATCGCATATAAGATGATCGTGTAGTCAAGCTTTGAGCAGATGAGCTTAGTCATGGAATCTTATGTGAATCTCATGTAAAGTGTATGCATAGAACTTATAGTTATGGATGTCATTCCATAACTATCGGTCTTGCCAAAGGTATAGCCTTAATTGGATGAGATCTGGTGTGTTTTATTCATGAGCTATTAGAATGCTGCTCATGGTTAAAAATCTACAGTGTGCGTCTGTTTACAGTAGAGGTTGGTTTTTTGTGAAGTACACAGTTATGAATATGATGGTAATGTCTCTGTTAGTATCCTTAGTTACAGGATGTGAGACTTCAAATCAGAATTACAGCCACTCAGGCCGTGTTGTTGATATCACCAAGACCTCATCAGGACAAACTACAGTCAATCGTGGAACCGGCCCAGTTACCACTATGGGCAATAATGGTATTTATGAAGGCGGTGTTACAAATTCGGCTCCAGCTCCGGTTGTAACTGACAGTGCTGTTGTAGAGACTCCGGTATACGAAACAACTACTGTTTACAATCCAGCACCAGCACCAGCACCAGCACCAGCGCCTATTCCTGCTCCTGCTCCGCAGGTTAATAACGGTGGCGCTACCTTAATTGGTGGTGTACCAGATGAACCTGTGTACTCTAGCTCTACTACAGTGTCTAGCCAAACAGTAGCTCAAGAGCCTCAGCCAAAGCCTAGTGAAGCCTCTGGCAATTGGTTATTGGTTGATAGTGAAGCTGCCAATAAAGATGTCGCTGCTACTCCAGCTACTCAAAGTGCAATTAGCGGTGGTTTAAATAGCCCAGATCGTTACACTGTAGTTAAGGGTGACACTCTTTACTCAATTGCATTCCGCTATGGTCTCGATTATCACTCTTTAGCCAAGATTAACAATATTACTCCACCATACAACTTAGCTTTAGGCCAAGTGCTGGTGCTTAACTTAAAGGCTCAAGAGGCACCTAGCTACATCGTGCAAAGAGGCGACACTTTGTACTCCATCGCGCGTAAGAATAATCAGTCTGTGTCTTTCTTAGCAGGCGTTAACAATTTAGAGCCTCCATATAATCTTAAGTTAGGCCAGAAGATTCTTCTGTCACGTGCTGATGCAGGCGGAGGTGTTGCTCCTAATAAGGCTGGCACTTCAGTGCCAGTAGCAGGTCAGCCTCAAAGCACTACTGCTCAGGCTGGTACCTCAATTACCACCACGACAACTACTACAACAACAACTCAAAAGGGTAATAGCAAGCCTGCAACTACTGTAACCACTACTCAAACTCAAACTCAAAAGGTTCCAGTAAATGCACAGACTCCAATTGTTAACTCCAAGACTAGAAAAGTTGCAGGTGTAACCTGGTCATGGCCAACAACTGGTAAAGTCATTGAGCAGTTCTCAACTGCAGAAACGGGCAATAAGGGTATTGATATCGCTGGCAACCGTGGCCAGGCAATTCTCTCTGCTGCAGACGGTCAGGTTGTTTACTCTGGCAACGCTCTGCGTGGCTTTGGTAATCTCATCATTATCAACCACAATAATGAGTACCTCTCAGCATACGCTCACAATGACGTAATGCTGGTTAAGGAAGGTCAAAAGGTAAAGCGTGGTCAGCACATTGCTCGTATGGGTAACACTGATGCAGCATCAACTCGTTTGCACTTTGAAATCCGCTACCGTGGTCAGTCAGTAAACCCAGTAAGCTACTTACCTAAGTAATAAAATTTCTGAACCATTAAATAAATTAGGCAGATCAATTGATCTGCCTTTTTTATTTGAAAAACTAAAGTTAATTTAAGCAATCTAAAGAATAAATAGACGCTTAAAACCATGTTTTTTTAAGCTACAGAGGTAATCAAGAGTGTATCCAATATTATGTACAAATAAATTTATTGTGGAATAAAGGAAGCGCGTTTGCTAAGTTAAAAGGTATAACTTAATTTGCTGTTGTGGCTAGATATGTTGTGCAAATACATGGAATAGTATAGTTGCTCATGTTGTGACCATGACTTATTATTTGCCGACCTTGATAATTCTGCCACTAGTTGTAATGTCATACTTTAGGGGAAATTAATACTTCTTTGTAGATAAGTGAGTTCCAAGGTACCCTACGAATACTTGTTTATTCTTGGTATCGACATAAAAATATAATCTATAACCGCTTGATAATTTAATATGGTGTGTAAAGTATATCTCATCACCATCTGAAGAGTAAGCACGTCTTTCTAACATCATTTTCGGGTTGTTCTTAGTGCTTTGGGACTCATCGCTTATTTTATGGTTTAGACCCAGATCAAATAAAAAATCATCGCAGTAATAGTTGAATTCGCCTTTTTTAAGTTTTTCCGAAAAGGCATTAAGTACACTGAGTGACTCTTTAACTTCATTCAAGACTGTCATAGTCCCGCTCCAACAAGACAATGTACGATAGATTTCGTCTTGTAGTAGTTCAATATATGGGAAATACTCATCTTTGTGTTGGAGAATATCTTTGGCAGTTTGAAGGGAGTTGTTTCTAAATGACTCTAGTTTAATCTTGTGAAAATTAACAGAAGCGCAATTGAAAAGATTTGGTATGATTACATTTTCTAGCTGATATTTTTCTGGGCTATTGTGTATATCAAATTTCCAAGCAGAAATTTCATTTTTACTCCACAAATCTGATGATTTAAAACTAATCAGAAGTGTATCTTTAATATGTGCTGCTACAAGACATTCAAGGGAGTCAGAGTCTTTGTTTAACTTGATCTCTATGCCTTCTGAGATGTCAATTTCTTTTTCATCCTGAAGCATTGGAGTGTTTAGCTCCAAGGATTTAACTCTAGTTTTTAATTCTCTGTTGCCTTGATCTATTTCTTTGAGCCATTGAGAAATTAAGTAATTTGGCGCTACTTCTATTTGGTGAATTTTAGTTCCCATATATTCATGACAAAGAAGAATAGGTATGCCAAATTTTGTAATTTCGGTATAGGTTTCAAAGAAATATTCTATGTTATTCAATGCATCATGCTTGCTTTTGAAAGGTAAAGAATGATGATTAAAAATAACACTAAAGCTCATAATAATGCATCCAAGTCATTATCCCACTGATCCATAAAACCTTTAGGCCAGTGACTAAGTCTTCCCTCACTATCAATTTCAGCCTTTGTTAGAGAAGAGAAACATTTATTTCCATCGCGATCACGTTCAAGATAAAAAACAGAAGTTAAATCGTTCTTTATAACTCCTTGCTTTATGGCTACTCTGATTCCATTAAATATATGATCAGAATGTGTCTCTAAAATAACTTGTGCGCCGTTAGAAGCTGCTGCTGCGCATAGCCTACCTATTGTAGATTGTGCATATGGATGCAGATGCGCTTCTGGATTTTCTATGATAATTAAGTCATTAGGTTTAGAGCTAAGAAGAACTGTTATGACAGGAAGAGCGACAGATATGCCGAAACCCACATTCTTTGGCTTTATATTGTTAGTAGACTCATTACCTTGATTAAAATCTACATAGTAATTCAAGACAGCTTTATTCGTTCTAACATCTTTAACAGCATCTACTTTAAGATTTGGCGAAATGTCAGATAACCAAGCATTTATGTTGCTACTTAAAGTCATATCTATAGCAACTGGGTGTTTTAACTTTTCAGAAGAAAGCAGCATACCTGGGTTGTTATGTAAAAAATGAGGAACGTACTCTCCTCTTATGCCAACTGAATTTAACCTTTGAACGTGGTAGTTAGAGCAGTCATAGCTATCCTTTGGGCCTTCTCGATCAGCTGATAAATATCTTAAATGATTGTTAAAAAGACTAAGCGTAGATAATATATTTGTGTCATATGTATCATATTTATCAGAGCTGATGAGAAAATCGCTTGAGTCTTCGTACTTGAAAGAAAAAACATTTTTATTTGGCAGTTCATCCCATCTTACAATAAAAGAGATATTTGACCCATTAACGCCATAAGCAAAAGCATCACTACCTACACCAATTTTGGCGTAGTCACCGTTAAGTAATAGCCCATCTTGCAAAACGTTTTTATCAAATGACTGTCGTAAAAGTAATAGGCTTTGGATAAATGAGGACTTTCCTACGCCATTAACGCCTGCAATTACGTTTAAATTGCTAAGGTGGAATTGTTGGCTTTCAAACGCTTTAAAGTTTTTGATACTGATAAACTTGAGCATATGTATCACTCTATGAGCAGCTTTAAAAATATTCTTTGAGTATTAGTAGTTTGGTCGTAATGACTAATAGCATACGGATTTTCTTTCTTATATTTCTCACATATTGATATTAAAGTACTATGAGAAAATATCTGCGTATGTAGTTTTACTTGATCCCATTTATTATCTGGAATAATAGCAAATACTGGCATACACACATCAAAGAGCATATGAGGGTCAAATTGTATGCCTTTCTCCATCCATTCAGTCTCAAATGGATATTTCCCATATATGCCAATAAATCTATCAAATGCTTTATTGAAAAGTTTTCCAAGTTCATTTAGTGAGCGATCGTCAAAGTTGTTAATGTCATAAATGGCTGCATTTCGCTGTAGTTTTTCTTCAATAGCAGACTGCTCACAAAATGATTGGTGTATGCGTAGTGACTTAAAAAAATCCAGTATCTTTATGTATGGATTGTGCCCATCTAATTTGTTACAAAAGATTGAGTTAATTTGTGGCTTAAATTTATCAAAAAACTCCCAAGTTTTTGGTGTTGCTTGAGCGAAAATTAATTCAAAATCGCTTGTGTTATATCTTTTTCTATTTGCGTTAGATCTTTTTCTATTTAGTCTTTGATAAATAGAATTGATGCTAACAAAGCTGCCAACTTCAGCAATCCTTATTACAAAAATAGTGGCCTCAAGTAATCGTCTCTGAGTTGCTGGTTGTAAATCGGTAAAATACTTTCCTTCAAGATGATGTAAAAACTCTACTTTGCTAATTTTTAAGTTTTTATCAGTGATAAAGCTCTTTAGTGCAATAAGTCGTTCTAAACCATCAATTACTGCCCAACTAGTATTGTCACTCACATTAAAATATAGTGGCGGTGTAGGGAATCCTATAATTAGGGATTCAATGAATTTGCTTTGTTCATCCAAATCCCAACTAGGTTTTCTACATCTTTGAATGTATTTTAAGTCAATAGATTTATCTGAGATGTATGAAATAACATTTCCAACAGAGCATACATCTGATGATGTAGATACTTTAGAGTGTTGTATATTTGATCTACAAGGCCATAAATTAATGTTGTCTAAAGGCTGTGTCATTTGAGTTTTAAACTTAAAGGTTAACGCAGTTGGTTATATTTCTTTAGTACCAGATATTCCTTTACTTGGCAATATTTTCTTTGAGAGAGCTCAAAGTGTTTAGGGCCTGAAGTGGGGTTAGGCTGTTAAGGTCAATTTCTTTGATGGACTGCATGAGGCTTTGGGCTTTGGACAGTTCATCTTGAAGTGCTGCAGCTTGGGCTTGGACTTCGATGAGTTTGGCCTCTAAGGTTGCCTGTTTCTGTTTTGCATCAGCTATTTGAGATGCAGGAGCATTCTCTGTTGAAGCATTGTTGTCTGATGCGTTGTCTAAATTACCTAAATCGTTAGTGGCTAACAGTGGTGGAGTAAAGATGTTGGCGTTATCGAGCTCCTTGGTTCTGGCGATGTAGAAGCCAATTGCCTTTTTGGTGATCTTTACAGGAACGCCTGCAAGCTGTGCTACCTCAATGCCGAATGATCTTGATTGTCTGCCCTTTTCTGCTTGATAGAGGAAGACAATCTTGCCATTGAATTCTTTGGCGTTGAAACAAAGTTTAAAGGCGTTAGGGTAGAGCTCTACTAAAGTAGTGACCTCAGCATAGTGAGTGGCAAACATAGTCTTAGGATGAATGTCTTTAGCCAGATACTGCACTATGGCTTCGGCAATAGCAGAGCCTTCTGCGCCAGATGTGCCTCTACCAACCTCATCCATAATCACCAAGGATAGATCGGTGGCGTTGTTGAGAATGGTAGCAGTCTCTTCCATTTCCACCATAAATGTAGAACGGCCTGATGACAGATCATCAGATGCTCCAATACGGGTGAAGATACGGTCAATATCACCAATTATTGCTGACTTGGCCGGCACAAATGAGCCAATACGCGCCATGATGGCAATCAAGGCTACTTGGCGCATGAAGGTCGATTTGCCGCCCATATTAGGTCCAGAGATCACTGCTAAGTTACGCTTAGGAGAGAGTTCTAAACTATTGGCAATAAATGGGGTATCACTGATCGCTTCAACTACAGCGTGACGACCTTGCTCAATCTTAATGATGTTGTCGCTGCTAAGTTCAGGACGAACATAATGATGCTCAAGTGCACACTTAGCTAAAGACAGGGCAGTATCAATAACAGCTACATTATGAGCAAAGGCACTTAAATCTGGCAGGTGCTTAATGAGTTCCTCTACAATTTGATCGTAGAGCTCTTTTTCAAGCAACAATGCTCTTGTTTTAGCTGAAAGAGTTTTATCTTCGAGCTCTTTAAGTTCAGGAGTGATGTAGCGCTCAGAGTTTTTAAGAGTCTGTCGTCTAATATAGTCAGCTGGTACCTTATCTGAGTTGGCTTTAGATACCTCGATATAGAAGCCATGAACGTTATTAAATCTAACTTTTAAGGAGCTTATTTCGGTACGCTCTTTCTCGCGCTCCTCGATCTTCATAAGAATACGTTCAGATCCTGACTGCAGTTCTCTAAGTTCATCGAGCTCAGGGCTATACTCAGAGGCAATCACACCGCCATCACGCACTAATAAGGCAGGCATTTCGGCAATAGCTTTTTTAAGCAGCTCATAAACCTCATCTAGTTTTGGCAGCATTTCGGCCTTATTGATAAGTATGTCGCGATATTTGTCGTTCTTTGTGCCTGAATTTATTGTGTCTTTTGCTGAGCAAGTGTCCGGTGCAACTTCTTCTGAGGTAGTTACATCGTCCGATGCTGATACAGTGTCAGCACATGCTGATGATGATGCTGGTGCAGGTGCTGTAGCATTGCTATTGTCAGTGTTCTCGTATTCACTAGATTGTGCGCCTGCATCGCTAGTCTGCTGTATGCAGGTACGTAACAGTTCTTTTAGTTCTGGAAGTAAAGAGAGAGAGTCTCGTAAGGTAGACAGATCGCGAGGTTTTGCTGAGCGTAATCCAATTCTAGCTACGATACGCTCTAGATCACCAATAGAAGAGAGTAGCTCGCTAAGGTCAAAGCGTTTGTTAGCATGCGATAAGGCCTCGACTAAATCTAGACGGCCTTCAATTTCAGTATTATTGCGCAGTGGGTTTAACAGCATGTTTCTAAGCAGACGTGAACCCATGGCAGTTGAAGTTTTATCTAAAACTCCAAGCAGGGAGCCACGCAGATCACCAGATAGGCTTTCGGTAAGCTCAAGGTTTTTACGTGCAGCTCTATCAATTATTACAAGAGAGTTGCTCTCTTCTAAGGAGATGGCTCTAACATGTTCAAGATCAGTGTTTTGCGTGCTTTTAACGTAGTTAATCAAAGCTGCAGCTGCACAGATACCGCTATGTAATTTATCAACACCAAAGCCATTAAGACTCATGGTGTTAAATTGCTTACACAAGGCTGTCACTGCATTGTCGTAATCAAAGTCCCATAGTGGTAGGGCCTTTCGACAAAGAATATTTTGAATATCTTTGTAGTAAGTGAAACGCTCTGGGTATAACAACTCAGCAGGAGAGAGTTTTGAGAGCATTACACTTAAATCTGCAAGAGACTGATATTCACTAGCGACAAATCTGCCAGAGCTAATGTTTAAATGTGATAGACCAAAGACACCCTTTTGCTCAAATATGCAGGCAATGATGTTCTCTTCACGCTCAGGTACCATACCTTCATCGGTGACAGTACCAGGAGTGATAATACGACTTACCTTACGCTCCATCATGCCCTTGGTAGTGGCTCTGTCACCGACCTGCTCACAGATGACCACAGATCTACCAAGCTTAATGAGTCTAGCGATGTAGCCATCGGCAGCATGGAATGGAACACCTGCCATGGGCACATTATTACGACGAGTTAAAGTCAGATCTAGTAAGTCAGAGATGACTTTAGCGTCGTCATGAAAGAGCTCATAAAAGTCTCCAAGCCGATAAAACACTAAAGTGTCTGGGTACTGTTGCTTGATCTCGAAGTACTGACGCATCATAGGCGTCAAAGAGGCTACATTGCTAACATCAGACATGATTACCGCCTTAGAAACTAAAACAATCAAAGCGCACTTATGCTTTTGTAATTAAGTGCGTAAATATTTGCTGTTTATCTCAAGTAAGCTAGTTACTGGCTATGCAGTTGTTCACTTTCTTGATCAAACTAACAATAGACGGGGTGTATTTTGTCACAGATTCTTGAATATGCACGGAAAGTGGGATAATTATCTTAAACGCTAAGATAAATGCGCTTTTTATACTGTTTTGTTGCAACAAGATCTAATTGATGTCTGTAAGTTATAAGATGGTAGTTGACGATGATCGCTGTATCACGAGCAAAAGAGCGTTAAGAGCTATCTTGTACACAAGTTTCACGAACAAGAGGTTAGGGATGGATAATACTATTAAGCTTGCAGAGCAGTTTGCTCAAGACTACGCTTTACATAAGCATGTATTTGCAACTGCAGAGTCTTGTACTGGTGGACTTATTAGTGCCTCTATAACAGCAGTATCGGGCTCGTCAGCTTGGTTTGATCGCTCTTTCATTACCTATACTAATAAGTCAAAGATGGATATGCTCGGTGTCAGTGAAGAGGCATTAGGCTCTTATGGGGCCGTGAGTGAGATCGTGGCATGTATGATGGTCAAGGGTGCACTTAAGGGATCTGATGCTGATATTGCAGTAGCTGTAACAGGTATTGCAGGCCCAACAGGCGGATCTCAAGAAAAGCCTGTTGGTACTGTTTATATAGCTTTTAAACGTCGCTGTGATGAACACTGCTTTGTAAAACGCCATCTCTTTGACGGCGATCGTGAACAAGTTCGCCACAGCACCGTTTGTGAGGCATTAAATGGCTTACTTACTTTAAGTGCCTCTAAATCGCTGCAAGAGGCTGGATATAGCATAGTAAGCTAGTTAAATTTATCAGCTATCATTTCACATATAGATATATAAGAGTAGATGTATGCTGATGTTGCAGTTCGTGCTGCTGACTTAGCTCAGGGCAAAATTTATCTTTAAGATCGCAGCAGTGCGTATGAGTGCTTAGTAGTGCTTTATAATCTGTGCTGCTAAGGTAGTTACTTTAACGATGATTTTGTTGTCATCATATAACTAGCATATAAATTTAAACATGCTAGGATATAAAGTATACTTTATATACATTTAATAGTGCGGGCGATGAAAGCGTCCTGTTCATTAAACTAGCTATATTCCCATGCAATGGCCTATAGATCAATTTTATATATAGCTACATTTGCTAAGAATAAAATGCTTATATATGAACAAGTACACTTAAAAAATATACTCGCAATTTAAAATATCTGTTTACAATCACTTAGTCACTGAGTATACTTACTGACAGTATATGTGAAACCCGAATTGAGGAAGATGTCTTATGGCAGTCGCAACTAAGACCAAAGCTAAGGAATCAGGTGCTACTTCAAGCAGCAAATTAGCTTCTAACTTAACCGCAGATCCTAAAAAGCTTAAGGCGATTGAGGCTGCAATGGAGCACATTGAGCGTCAGTTCGGCAAGGGCGCCATTATGCGTTTTGGCCAGGGCGAGCTTGAGGAGATCCAGGCAGTATCAACTGGTTCTTTAACTCTTGATCTGGCATTAGGCGTTGGCGGTTTGCCAATGGGCCGTATTATTGAAATCTTTGGCCCAGAATCTTCAGGTAAGACCACCTTAACCTTAGAGACCATTGCCTGCGCTCAAAAGCAGGGCTTAGTCTGCGCCTTCATCGACGCAGAGCATGCTCTTGACCCAATTTATGCTCGTAAGATTGGCGTTAAGATCGATGACGTGCTGATTTCTCAGCCAGATACTGGCGAGCAGGCTTTAGATATTTGTGAGACCTTAGTTCGTTCTGGTGGTATTGACCTTATCGTTGTTGACTCAGTTGCTGCTTTAGTACCAAAGGCAGAAATTGAAGGTGATATGGGTGACAACCACGTTGGTCTGCAGGCTCGTTTAATGTCTCAGGCTTTACGTAAGCTCACTGGTATTGTTAAGCAGTCTAACTGTATGGTTATCTTCATCAATCAGCTACGTATGAAGATTGGTGTGATGTTTGGTAACCCTGAAACCACTACTGGTGGTAATGCACTTAAGTATTACGCTTCTGTACGTTTAGACATCCGTAAGTCCACTCCAATTAAGGAGAAAGAGACTGTTATTGGTAATGAGACCAAGGTTAAGGTTGTTAAAAATAAGGTTGCTCCTCCATTCAAGACCGCAATGTTCCAGATTCTCTTTGGCTACGGTATTTCCAAGAATGGCGAGTTATTAGATCTTGGCGTGCAGTGCAAATTTGTTGAGAAGACCGGTGCTTGGTTTGCATACAATGGCAATAAGATTGGCCAGGGTAAGGCAAATGCTATCCGCTACTTAGATGAGCACCCAGAAGTTGCTGATGAGCTCGAGGCCAAGATTCGTAAGCACTTCAAGGAGAACTCAGACTACGAAGATGATCTACAGATCGGTACTGAGTCAGAGCCATCTCCAGATGCAGATATGGATGATTTACCACCTCTGGATCTTGAGGATGAAGAGCTCATTAACGAGATTCCTGAAGATCTCTAATTTAACGAATGTGCCTATTTCTAGCAGCTTGAGATCTTGGTTAAGCATAGCCATGCAAAACCTCGGATTACTTGTACAAAGTAGTCTTTCTCAAGCCTTGCACAAGCTCTTTTAAGACAGCATAAAGCGCTATTTTAAAAAGCTTTTAAGGCACTTATTCTTCTCAACGGCAGTCATAGCCAAAGCTGCAGCATTTTGCTGATGCTTTGGGTATGGCTGCCGTTGCTGTATTTATCTTATGTATTATGAGAACAACAGCTGCACAGGGTATAGAGCGCTTATATGCGTGAAGTTCAAGCAGCTTTCTTTTTTAGTTTTACCTAAGGAAGATCATTTACTATGTGGCAGAAAAGATCATATAGCGCTAAAAAAGGAGCATCTGCTAAGGAAAAAGAGCCTGATGCTAGTGCAGCTAATGCCCTCAATTACATGGTAGGTTTACTTGCTAAGAGAGAACACTCACAAAGTGAGTTAGAGCAAAAAGCCTTACGCCATTACACGCAAGAGGCTGTAGATGAGGCTTTAACAAAATGCGTGGAAAATGGCTATCAGAGTGATGAGCGCTATGCAGAGATGCTCGTTCGCCATATGCAATTTGCTTTATATGGTCCTAATAAGCTGCGCTATGAGGCTATGAGAAAAGGGGCTGATCTTTCATTAGTCTCAGATCAAATAGCCGAGGTTGATTGGGATGATCTTGCTTATGAAGCACTAGTAAAGAAGTATTCAATGATCGAACTAGATTATGCTCAGCGTAATAAGGCGCTTGCCTACCTAACTCGTCGAGGTTTTTCTCCTGCATCGTCAATTAAAGCTCTTGAGCGTATGAAACGTGAGCTTTCTGAAGATGAGTACTAGATTCATAGCATTAGTTTGATCTCAGACATACGTGCTAAGAAATATGTAGTCACTGTGATCTTTCTCATCATGACATGGGCAGCGTTTGTTTGCTTACATTGCAATTATGCAGCAGCCTAATCGTCAAGTGCCTTGTAAGATCTTATAGATAGTAGTGCTGTAATCTATCCTTATTATGGCTATTGAATGGGGAAGATCTTAAGGTATGGATTTTAAGGTATGGATCTTAAGGTATAGCCAGCTATCTTGATGAAATGAGTCGCTAAAGTGGCGATCGGTGATCTTTCTGTTTTTGTTATTGACGAACAGTAAGATTGTTTTTTTAGCTGAGGCAATGTTCTCCCTTAGCAAACTCTGAGGATGGCGTTTTTAGGCCATTGTTATGTTTTTTAAGATCTTAGAAAGGGCTGAGATCTTAAGTAAGGTTTTTTGAGAAGTTAAGATTGTGGCGATCGTGGCTAGTAAAGTGGCGGTGAATATTGAAAGTCGAGATCTTAAGTAAGGTTTCTTGAGATCTTAAGATTGTGACGATCGTAGCTAATAAAGTGGGGGTGAATAGTGAAAGTTGAGATCGCGGATAAGTGCCAAAGATCATAGGATTGTATGCTGTTTTTGGGGCGTAAATAAGGGCTTTGTGCGTAAAGATCAGTGTAAGCATGGAGATCTTTTCTTTGTTGTGTAGGGTATAATTTGATCGCTTGTTGAGATCTTGGTTAAAAGTCGGCCTGACTTTTGTATATAAGATCGCAAGATCTGCGATCTTGAGATCTTGGAAACTACGATCTTAAGATCTTAGATAGGCTATATGACTTATAAAAGTGTTTGAACTTGCCGCATGAGAGTGTGATCTTTTTTAAAAATTGTAAAGATCGCCAAAGCTCGGTAAGTCATTCATTATTAGCATATATCTGCCGTAAACTACGGAATTTGCCGCAAACAAGATAATTCTAGTAGTTGACTTCATACATTGAGAGATACAAGTATAGATTTCAATTAAGTAGATAGAGTAACAAGTTATCAGTGGTATAAAGCCATGACCTTGTTACATTGACCAGTTCAAACAAGCAAAGCCAAAGCCCTTGTCCTGGAGGTAAACTCGAAAGGACAGGGGCTTTTTTGTTAATATGTGCACAAGTTTGTAAAAGCTTGAGCTTTTCAAGTTCAAGAAACCTATATGAACAATCAAGGTTTTGGTTAGTGTCTGACCTTATCTTGATTTGACAAAGTATGTGCATAAAGCGCATTCGATTTGAGTATGAGACACATGAGATGCAGCTAGATCTAAAGTGATCTAAATGCATGGCATCAAATATCTAATACATAACATCTACGCTATATCTTAACTATCATTAAGATCTTACGAGTAAGTTAAGCACGCATTTCGGTGCGACGATTTGCATAGATCTGCTTATTTAACATAAGTACATGATGGTGTTGCTAAGAATCGTTAATTAAACAAGCTTAATTGTTCTATCTAGGTAGCACCTGGGTGGTAGCTTTGCTTAACTAAAAGAACATCGCTGTTTTAGCTTAAGCAAGGATTTAGTGCGTGTTCTTTTGCTTTGGTGCTAACAAGAGGCTTTTTCATGCCTATTTAAGTTTAAAGCTCAAGCATAGATGTTGACCCTGCAGATAAGATCTCAGGGAACTAAGCTATAAATGACTTTTATAGTTTAAGATTTAATTATTGCCTCTCTTGAGGTGTTAGCTGGTGAGAAGATGAGCGAAGAGATTAAGCTGCAAGTTACTGACGAGTTCCATGGTGTTCGATTAGACGCTGTTTTAGGCGGCATGATTGAAAACCATTCACGTAGCGCCTTACGTACTCTTATTGATGAGGGACGAGTGAGCGTTGATGGTAAGGTTGAGACTAAGCCAAGTATTAAGCTCTCTGCCGGCCAAGAGATCACTGTTCTAATGAAAGAGCCAGAAAGTCTCGATGCTCTACCAGAGGATCTGCCACTGAACATTGTTTATCAGGACGATGATTTGATTGTTATCAACAAGCCAATCAATTTCGTGGTTCATCCAGGTGCTGGTATTAAGAATGGTACCGTCATGAATGCCATGCTCTATCATTTCCCTCAAACAGCTACACTGCCACGAGCAGGTATTGTACATCGTCTTGATAAAGACACTTCTGGTCTCATGGTTATTGCGCTAACTCAAGTAGCACAACATCATCTTTCTAAGGCTATTGCTAAGCACTTAGTAGTTAGAGAGTACGAGGCTATTGTTGAAGGCGAGTTAACTGCAGGTGGCACCGTCGATGCTCCAATTGGCCGTGATATGAATATGCGTACACGCATGGCAGTTATGCCTGAAGGCATGGGCCGTGAGGCAGTAACTCACTATCGTGTTATGGAGCGCTTCCGTGCCCATACAAGATTAAAGTTACGTCTTGAGACTGGTCGTACTCATCAGATCCGTGTCCATATGGCATCCTTACACCATCCTTTACTTGGTGATACTCAATATGGTGGTCGTCGTATTAAGCATATTGCCGGCGCTTCTTTAGAGCTCGATGAGGCATTAAACAATTACCGTCATCAGGCATTGCACGCAAGCCACATTGAGTTTGAGCACCCAGTCACCAAAGAGATCATTGGCTTTGATGCCCCGCTTCCTGAGGAGATGACTCATTTGTTAGATCTGCTCCGTGAGGACTATGAGGCCAACGGCATCATTTAAGGTGTATAAGTTGCGCTTATTTTTGCATTAGCTCAACTGAATAGACGTAGATAAGACTTAATCAAATGATCACAACTAGAGTTAGGTCAACAGCTCTAGTTGCTTAAATGTGTAGTATGAGCATTTAAGATAATTGTGTTCATACTAATGAGTATCATCGAAAAGACACTTTTGTTTTAGGTGAGTTAAATGCGGTGCTCAGATGTGAGCTAAGCATGCCATGGTTAAGAAAAACAGGAGATCATCATGTCAGAGCTAAATATAAATGCTAATAGCAGTCGCTATGATCTCAAGGCATTAACAGATAAGGTTAAAAGCTGCCTTGTGAAAGAGCGTTACATGGTGATCGACTGCTTTAACAATGATGTAACCGCTTTTTATACCACTAGGCTTGGAGGCAATAGTGTTGCTCCATATGATAGTTTTAACCTAGCGCATCATGTGGGTGATGATAACGAGCAGGTGATGCAAAATAGAGCACTAGTTAAAGCTGATTTTGGGTTTGAACGCCTGTGCTTTATGGAGCAGACTCATTCATCAGATGTGACCATTGTTGATGAGTCTAATTTAGATACTCCGATCTTCAACTGTGACGGCCTAGTTACCAAGCTTAAAAAGACGGCTTTAGCCGTAATGACAGCAGATTGCTTGCCGCTTTTGTTATGCGATGAGCGCAATGATGTAGTTGCCGCAATTCATTGTGGCTGGAAGGGCATAGAGCGCAATATTATTGGTAATGCCATTGATGTTATGGAGTCGCTAGGCGCTGAGCTAAGCACCATTGTTCCATATTTAGGACCAGCTATTGGTCCATCCTCCTTTGAAGTAGGTCCTGAGGTTAAAGCTATCTTTGAGGCTAAGCATCCTGCACATTCACAAGCTTTTGTTCTCCGTGACGGAGTAAAGACTGAGCTTGGCGGGCCAAAGTACTTATGTGATATCTACAAGTTAGCCATTATCGAGCTTGAAAGCCATGGCGTAACTTCAAGACCTTTTGGTGGCCACTGCGACACTTATATGCAAAGTAAAGTGTTCTACTCTTATCGTAAAGAGAAAGTTACGGGTCGCATGGCATCCATTATCTGTCTAAATTAGTCGCTGAGTATCAGCTCACTTACGACCAGCATTACAGCCTCTTGCCAAGCATTTTAGCGAGGTGGCTTTTTTGATAGTTAAGGTTGAAAGATAAATCTTCAGAGTAAGCTAAAAATAAAGGCACCATCCATCTATCAAAAGGCGCTAGCTGTTCGCTCTTTAATCAGTTGCAAGCATAATTAACTTATTGCCAGTGCCATCAATTAGGCAGTGTTAAAAGCTTACATGAAACTCATCTGCCATAGGCAAGGTATGGGTGGGGTGGCAAAAAACTGTAGGAGTGTTTTTATATCTTCTGAGATTAGCCGTCTTAAAAAGCCATATGTATGCTAAGGATAGCTAGATATGGTTTGGCAAATATTTTTTTACGCTTTAGCCCTTTAAAAATGGTTACTCAATCCCCACATATTTAAGTGTAGGAAAGAGCAATATTAATAGCAGTGACAATCTCTGCTGCGTTTAACATTGAACAAAGTGCTAAAGACTGAAACTTGCTATTTAGATAAGCAAGTTTACTAAGCACTGCATCAATATAGTGGAAACGGTGGGTATGTTGTTCTTATCCTGATGATTTACTAACATTTGGAGGAACGATATGCGTTTGGAGCGTTTTACTGTAAAGTTTCAAGAGGCTTTATCTGACGCACAATCGTTAGCAGTTGGTCACGACAATCAGTTTATTGAGCCAGTACATATCATGTCTGCTCTGGTTAACCAGGAAGACGGCTCGATTCGTCCACTGCTGACATTAGCTGGCTCCGATCCACAGGCTGTAAAGATCCTGTTAGATCAGGCAATCAATAATCTTCCTCGTGTACAGGGTGTAGGCGGCGATTTACAGCTGTCCCCTCAAACAGGCAAGATGCTCAATCTGTGCGATAAGCTAGCACAGAAGAATAAAGATTCTTTCATCTCTTCAGAAATATTCGTCATTGCAGCAATGGAAACCGAGAATGACTTAAAGCGCATTCTCGAAAAGTGCAATTTAAACAAAGAAAAGCTGCAAAGTGCATTTGAGACAGTACGTGCTGGAAGCAACATCGACGATGAAAATGCTGAAACCACACGTGGTGCATTAGAGAAGTATACTATTGATTTAACTGCACGTGCAGAGCAGGGCAAATTAGATCCAGTAATTGGTCGTGACGATGAAATTCGTCGTACCTTACAAGTTCTGCAGCGTCGTACTAAAAACAATCCTGTGCTCATTGGTGAACCTGGCGTAGGTAAGACCGCAATTGTCGAAGGACTGGCACAACGTATTGTTAAAGGAGAAGTTCCAGAGGGACTGCGTAACAAGCGTGTGCTCTCTTTAGATCTTGGCGCACTGATCGCTGGTGCTAAGTACCGTGGTGAGTTTGAAGAGCGTTTAAAGGGTGTACTCAACGATTTAGCTAAGCAAGGCGGTAAGGTAATTCTCTTTATCGATGAGCTTCATACTATGGTTGGTGCTGGTAAGAGTGATGGCGCTATGGATGCGGGCAATATGCTCAAACCTGCCCTTGCTCGTGGCGAGCTTCATTGTGTTGGTGCTACTACCTTAGATGAGTATCGAGAGTTTATTGAAAAAGACGCCGCTTTAGAGCGTCGTTTCCAAAAGGTATTGGTAGAAGAGCCTAGCGTTGAAAGCACCATTGCTATCTTGCGTGGTCTTAAAGAGCGTTATGAGCTGCATCACCATGTGCAAATTACCGATCCTGCTATCGTAGCGGCTGCAACTTTATCTCATCGTTATATTTCAGATCGTCAGCTGCCAGATAAGGCTATTGATCTTATTGATGAGGCTGCAGCAAGTATTCGTCTGCAGATTGACTCTAAGCCAGAGCCTTTGGATAAATTAGATCACAAGCTGATTCAGCTTAAGATGGAGCGACAGGCCGTTGCCAAAGAGACCGATGAAGCCTCTAAAAAGCGTCTTGCCGTAATCGATGCTGATATTAACAAGGCTGAGACTGAGTACCAGCGTTTAGATGGTATTTGGAAGAATGAGAAGCTCTTATTAGAGGGAACTCAGAAATTCAAGGAGCAATTGGATTTAGCTCGTCATGAGTTTGATGTGGCTCGTCGTAATGGTGATCTTGCTCGTATGAGTGAGCTGCAATACGGCACTATTCCACAGCTTGAGCAAAAGATCTCTAACAGCTCTAAGGCTGAGGGAGTAAAGACTGAGCTCCTCAAAAATAAGGTAACTGATAACGAAATCGCTGAGGTTGTATCACGCGCAACAGGTATCCCTGTGTCCAAGATGATGGAGGGTGAGAGAGCTAAGCTGTTGCGAATGGAGGAGAACCTTCATAAGAGTGTAATTGGACAGGAAGAGGCTGTTCGTGCTGTCGCTTCAGCTATTCGCCGTAGCCGAGCAGGTCTGTCAGATCCTAACCGTCCAATTGGCTCATTCTTGTTCTTAGGTCCAACAGGTGTTGGTAAGACTGAGCTATGTAAAGCAGTAGCTAAGTTCTTATTCGATGATGTCCATGCTATGGTGCGTCTTGACATGTCTGAGTATATGGAGAAGCACAATGTGGCACGTTTAATTGGTGCCCCTCCTGGATATGTTGGTTATGAGCAAGGTGGTCAGCTAACTGAGGCTGTTCGTCGTCGTCCATATTCTGTTGTACTGCTCGATGAAATTGAGAAGGCTCACCCAGATGTGTTCAATACTTTATTACAAGTATTAGACGATGGACGATTAACTGATAGCCAAGGTAGAACTATCGACTTTAAGAACACTGTAATCATTATGACTTCCAACCTTGGCTCTTCAATGATTCAAGAGGAGAATGGTAAAAGTTCATATGAACAGATCAAGGAAAAGATCTTCTCTATCCTTGAGAAAAACTTTAAGCCTGAGTTCTTAAATCGTATTGATGAGACCTTAGTCTTCCATCCACTCTCTCACGAGAACATTCGTCAGATTGCTAAGATTCAGATGAATTCTCTTATCAAACGTTTGAAGGACGTAAACTTAGAGGTAGATTTTGCTGAGCATCTGTATGATTACGTTGCTGATGTTGGTTTTGACCCGGTATTTGGTGCCCGTCCACTGCGTCGTGCAATTCAAAGCCGTGTCGAAGATCCAATGTCTAAGATGATTCTTGCAGGACACATGCAGCCAGGTGTTAAGTACAGTATCGATATTAATGATGAGGGCAAATTAGTTTGCCAGTCAGTTCGCTACCGTACTGCTTCAGCTCAACAAAAAGCAACACCAGCCAATCAAGCTGCTCCATTAAATGGTCAAGCTCAAGGTGATCAGCTACAAGGGGGTAAGACTTCATCACAAGGGTAAAAGCTTGTGTATGAGGTAAAAGATCCAAGCTAGATTCAATAAGCTTGTAACGGTGCCTTCAATGTAGATATCCGCGATACAACAATCTTAGGCTTGTATTAATTAAAAAGGGCTGTGCAGATTTATCTGCACAGCCCTTTTTCAATTCATGCAGAAAAGACATGAATGCATTTAGTCTTCTTCTTCGTTAGTGAAGCAAGAAGCTTGTTATGCATAACTGATGGCTTATAGAGCGTCACATTCAGTATTTAATCAAATGAAATCGTGTTCATTTTGTTATGAATGCATGAAAATAGGGTCTTATAACAATCAGTTTGCGGTGAGTTTTAGACAACAAGATCATGTCAATTTGATTAAAAATGGCATTAATGCAATCAAAAAGTGCTGAGTGAATCAAAAAGTTTGAAAAAATTTTAAGGTCACAAACCGCATGTATACTGGGTTTTGTTAAAAAATTTTGAAGAATCTGTAAAAAAGATTAAAAAAGTTGTTGACGCGTGAGTTCAAATCATTAAAATACGTCCTCGCTGTAACGCACTAAGCGATGCAGCAAAACAAAAAAAAGCAAAGCCAAGCGCTTTGTAGTTCTTTAAAAATTTAGGTACAGACAATCTGTGTGAGTTCTTAGTTAAGGACTTTGAGTTTAGCCAACATACTTAGTATCTTAGTTTAAAGCTAC
>NZ_CABTML010000121.1:0-6166 GCF_902485895.1 uncultured Anaerobiospirillum sp.
TATTTTAAACCTACTCCAGTCAAAGTGAAAGACGAAATAGCGATTAGGCTCAGGCCAATGCTCGTGGCAGTAGGGACCTTCTGTTCCTACTGTGACTTTAGAAAACATATACTCAAGTGTATCTACTAACGTGCTTTTGCCCATACGACGTGGTCTAGTGAGCAGATATTGTGCGTATGTAGAGGCCATCTCACATATAGGCTTAGTTTTATCAACATAGACCATGGTTTTATTAATCAGTGTAGCAAAAGACAAGCTTTCGCCTGTGGTTATAATACGCATTGCCATAGAATCCACCTCGATACTGATCAAAGAAAAAGACTTAACCTAGACTACTATAGGAGCACAGAAATCCATGAGCTTATCTACTTTCTACTAGTCTAATCATACACCATTCATTCAAGGAATATCTAAATCCTGCGAAATGATATATGGCGATCCTAAGAGATGACCAGGAGCACATACAATAAACACACCACTTGCCTATGCGCATAGTGCTCTTTAAAAATTAGTTTACCACTCTAGCGCTGGGATCATTGCTGCTAGTAGCCCACAGAAAGATGTGAATGTCAGATTACGCACATACTCAAGGGATTCCTTAAACGTCAAAGGTATCTTTCAAAGTGATCCTTAGATCACTCTAGTTGTCAATGACAAACTAATTTTTTAAGAGCACTTTGCTGCTAACGCTTGTGTGTTATAGCGATCATGTTACAAGATCGCCATAATAGGCATTGGCTATGAGTGTCATTTTTCATTGTCAGCACAGATCTTTAGCTGTAGAATGAGCAGAATTTACGAGCTGCATAGCTAGATTCTATGCTCTCTTACGTCTTGATGTGCTGCTAAAAGCGTTGGTAGAGCCTCTGAGCATACAAACACTAGCTGAACTACATTTGACGTACTTTCGTATTTTCATTTGTGGCAAGGAAGAGCAATGGCTAACAATTTTCCTATCTTAGTTGATCGTATTAACCGTGACGGAAAGAGCCTTCCTGGAGGTATTCTTAAGGTTGATGGTTTTATCAATCACCAACTCGACCCTCAGCTTTTGTATGCCATGTCTGAGGAGTTTATGCGTCGTTTTGACCCAAACTCCTACAATAAGATTCTCACTATCGAAGCAAGCGGCATTGCCCCTGCTGTAGTGCTTGGCTACCTTGCTCATAAGAACGTAGTTTTTGCCAAGAAGAAAAAGCCATCTACCATGGATAACACCTTAGTTACTGAGGTTTTCTCCTTCACAAAGAACACCACTTATCAAATCTGCTGCTCAGCTGAGTTCTTAACTAAAGATGACAAGGTGTTATTCATCGATGACTTCCTTGCTAATGGTAAGGCTGCAGCTGGTGTTCAAGACTTAATTGCCCAAGCTGGTGCCAAGCTTGTTGGCATGGGCTTTTTAATTGAAAAGTCCTTCCAAAACGGTGGTCAAATGCTCCGAGATCAAGGCATTCATGTGGAGTCCTTAGCCACTATCGCCTCCCTTGACGATTGCAAGATCACCTTTGCCTAGCCATAGCCGCCACTAGCAATCCGATCTCTTTCAATTCTTATGCTCAGCGCATCAAACTAACTACAATGCGCTGACTCCTCGCGCAACAGCCAACGCATGGCTGTTGCTACAAGCCAATGCTGGCAGATACTACAAGCCAGCTCATGGCTGTTGCCGCAAGCCATGCGCCGCTTATCTTTGATCCAATTGCTTCAACATTTAGCGCCCCACTCCATGCGCTGACGTGTTTTAGTATCTTTCAAGTACTTGCAAAGTCGTTATTTTCCAATCTCTTGGCAGTTTCAAGCTTGTGAACCTTGATAGCAGCCCGTTAATGCCTATCCACCCTGCAGCGCCGCAGCATCGATGTGTAGAGCTTATGCTGTTGCGTGCCACTCACCTGCAGTAGTCAGCTGGATGCCCAGTCAATGCACTGTTGGCTTAGCTCTATTGGCTTGCACGCTTGTCGTTGCCTATCTTTTGATTGGTTTGGGCAATATTTGGATCTTGTAGGCATGGTTAGTCATTGCTCATAAGAGTTGCACCTCGGTAGCTTTTTCTCAATACTGCCCTTGATCTCGTTTAGATTGGCTGCTGGATAACTACTGAGTGCTGATCTTGAGGAAAAGATCGGCATTTTCGGTGGTCGTGGTTCTATATTTGGCCGATAGCGCTGATGGGCTCTTTTGTGGCGGTAACGACCATTTGGTGGTTGATAGTTGGGAGTCACTTTTAAAATAGCTAGGCTTATCGTGGATGGGGTGGGTGGCAGTCGCTCTATTATCTTTTGCGGGTACTTTTTAGTGTTTTGTTGTCACAAATGACATCGTTTGATCGCGCTTTGTAAGAATAGCGTTCGTTTTTTTGTGATTAAGTGCTTACAGACAACTAAAAAGCGCGACGAAGCGTGTATTGTCATATACAATGGTATGGTTATTGTGGGGAGGTGCGCGTAACGCAACTTAAGCCTAGGTCTACCTTAGCTTGGCAGTACAACCATTGCTATATTTTATGGAGACTTAAAGCACTAACTTGTTACTTGCGGACGAGGCAGGTTTATGAGGATTGCTTTTATGTGTGGTTTTAGTTTTTTGCGAGCATCTTGTATTTATCAGGGGGCTGTCGACATAGACTAGCTATCTATGCGCGTACAGCATAATTAATTAGCATGACTGACATTAACAAGTTTAGATCGGTAGTTGCGCACAGACTTGCCGACGGCTCGGTTATTTATAAAGCGGCCCTTAAAGAGGGGCAATCCATCGGACAAGATGGCATGAATAACCTAACTACTTGTGCATTTAAGAGTGCCAACTCTCGTGACATTATTGCCACTGTGAGTGCTAGTGGCATTGAGCGCGGATCCGTGCTTGCAGAAGTACATGACAGCTTTGGTACGCTAACGCATTTAAGCTTACGCGCTGATGTGGCTATTAACGATCTTAATAGCTCTTTTGCCGCCTCTGAGCGGAGTAAGAATGCTGAGCAAGCTCTTGAACAATTGCATAGCATCAATCAAAACGACTCACTTAGTGATCCTTTTGGCGATGACTTTTTAAGCGATGAGCTTGATTCTGTTTCTTTAAATCATTCGGATGATTTATTACGTGGCTTCTCTGATGACAATGACTCAGCTTTAGAAGCCCCGCACTATTTCTTTGCCTCAAATAATCGCAAAAATAATGAGAACTTGTCAGTCTCTGAGCGCAAGGATAATGATCTACATTCTGCCACCTCTGATATAAACCCAACCCCACCTCAAATGCCAAAGACGGGCCGCAATGATGCCTATATGCGCAACGAGGATCACCTCGTCAACAGCGGCTATGACTTTGCTAGCGGTAGCTTTGATAATGCTGCTGCCTATGGTTATTTCTCTCAAAATGCTGCAGCCTATGGTCAGTCAGGTAGCAGTAATGATCTATCCTCATCAAACGCCTCCTCCTCGTCTTTAGAGGCCAAGCTTCACAGCGATGAGCAAGCTAAGCTTCACAGCTTAAGTGCATCTGAGTTTGAGCAATCAGAAGTTGCAGCCCATAGCCATATGCCTATGAGTGACTTAGATGCATCTACTCAGGATGATGCACGCATTGGTGATCACTCTCAGTTTAATGATGGCCACTCTCGTCCTGTTAGAGGCGAGCAGCAAAGCTTTGCTCATGGCTCTGATGAGAGTGCTATGTATGGTGCTCAGGGTGAGGCATCTAACTTTAATCATGAGGCAAACAACAGTGTTGGTCATGTCTCTGAGAACTACGCACGTTCTGAAGCTTCATTTAGCATTCATGACAATGATCAAGAGCTCTACTCTCAGCAATTAGAGTATGCCAAGGGCGAACAGCAGCTTGAGCATGGTAAAGCCCATAATTTAGCAGGATCATTCTTCAAGCCATCTAATGAGCACACCGCCGCAGAGCGTGAGCAAGCTGCTGCCGCACGTGCTGCCTCCTCTATTGCTGCACGTAATACCAAGTTCCCTGAGGTGTTAAACCCTGGTGAGCTGGATATGCCACAGCGTGTAATTCACTCAGCTGTAGTAAGCCCTGAAGCTCATGCGCTTCTGCAGCAAACTGATGCTAAATACTTAAAAAGCTTTAGACGTAAGCAAGCTCAGCGCAACGAGAGCAATCTGTCGCGTATGTCTGCCTTTGAAATTGCTACTGCTGGTGGTGGTCTGCCACGTTCAGAGCAGCGTGCTTTAGCTGAGGCAACTACTGCAACCTCCAAGATGATTGGCGTAGCAGATATGCCATTAATGCCAGGCAATAAAGGTCAGGTAGATACAGTTGCTGATCCAAATGGCAACTTCAAACCAGGTCTGCGTGGCGGTACTGCTTTTAGAGATTTCTCTACCCCAATCGATCGTTTTGGTGGTGAGTTTACTGCTGCAAATGCCACTGCCTGTGTTGAAATCAGCTCTGGCAGATCTACACGAGTCTCGTCCACTCGTGAGCATATGGGCCAACCCCACAATCAGCGCCCTCAAGATCCTGCTGTAGCTACTAATATTCAAGGCCGCTCTATTTATTCACAAAACCTCAACACGCTGTCCCCTGCAGCTGAGGTGGAAGTGAATACCACCATGACCGTCTCATCAGGACAAAATGTGTCTGTCGATGAGGCTCAGGCTTATTTAGAGCAAAGCCGTATTGAGTTTATGAAGGCTGCAGCTCAGCAAAAAGCTGCACGTGCTCGCCAAGCTCAAATTGATGCTGCCCAAGCTAACCGTGCACAAGGTCTTTCTGCCCTGTCGCACTTAAGCTTGCCAGATGTTAATACTCGTGTAGATAACTTACCGCAAAAAGTACCTGACATGCCGGTAAGTCATCAGGCAGTAAAAGTTGATAAACCATCAGCCCGCTATGCTTTTGCCAGCTCTGATTATGTCGCCATTACCAAAGAGCGTATTGACGAAAAAGACTTACTTGCCGATGAGCAGCAACCAGCTGAAGGCATTAGCGAGCCAATTTTATATGACAAGCGTGAGCTTAAGGCTCTGCACAATGGCGCTAATAAAGCCGCTGGTTCCTTTATTGGTACTCCAAAAGAGTTCTTAGAGGCACTTAAAAAGCAGCAAGACCCTCATCAAGGCGTCAACATCACTCATAAACATGCTCAAGAGCAAGAGGCTAAAGAAAAGCAAGCTCAAGCAGAGGCATCAGCTGCAGCCCAGAGCGAGTCAGCACACGTATCTAATGAGCAAGCTGCTCAGCAAGACAGTGTAGCTCTAGCTTCACAAGAGAAACTTAACTCAAGTGACTCTACCCAAAGTGCTAGTGCCGCTACTTCATCTACTGATGCAGCTAAAGCAACAGCAAAAGCTAACACTCAAGCTCAAGATAAAGAAGCAACAGCCCCAGCAACTAATGCTGCTAGTGATAGTGCTAAACAAGCTGAGCCTCAGACCTCAACTCCTGCTACACAAGAGCAAGAGAGCATCTTAGAGCATGGCAACGTTATCATTACCACTGCCTCACAGAGTACTAGCGTAAGTGATGTTGCTACTAAGAGTGAGGATAAGACATTAGCAAGTGGTAGCAGCCAAGCTAGCACCGTTAAGCCAAGCAACTCACCATTTGCTGACTTTACTACCGCTAATGGCTCCTCTTCTAATGATGTTTACGAGCTTAAGATCTTATCTCGTCGTGAGCGTGATGAAATTAGAGCCCGTGAAGCAGAGCAAAAGCGTCAGCGTATTGCTCAGGCCAATGCCACCGCTCAAGAGCTCTTTGGTGAGTTAAACAGCCTAGCTAAGGCTCAAGCCGATCTCATTACTAAGATCAATCAGGCCAAGCAAGATCTCGCCGAAGAAATTGAGTTAGCCCGCATCGAAGCTGAGCGTATCGAAGCAGAACGCAAGGCTGCTGAAGAAGCTGCACGTCTCGAAGCTGAGCGTAAGGCTGCTGAAGAAGCTGCACGTATCGAGGCTGAACGTAAGGCTGCTGAAGAGGCAGCTCGCATCGAAGCTGAGCGCAAGGCTGCTGAAGAAGCTGCCCGTCTTGAGGCTGAGCGTAAGGCTGCTGAAGAAGCTGCTCGTATCGAAGCTGAGCGCAAGGCTGCTGAAGAAGCAGCTCGTATCGAAGCTGAGCGTAAGGCTGCCGAAGAAGCTGCACGCATCGAAGCTGAGCGCAAGGCTGCTGAAGAAGCTGCCCGTATCGAAGCAGAACGTAA
>NZ_CABTML010000122.1:0-4004 GCF_902485895.1 uncultured Anaerobiospirillum sp.
ACGTTGCAATTTAGCTTCAGCATCTAACAGCAAACGCAGCTTCTCTACACCACCATAGCGTATCGCTAAAGCAATGGCGTAATCGACAGTTTGTATAGCATTTTTGTCATGCCATAACAACTCTGTAAGTGGCTTTAGACTTTCATCAAGCAATTGTTGAAGATCTTGTACACTGCCTCTTAAGACAACTTCCAATAAGTAATGTGCTGCTCCCACATTGCTAGATCTATCAATCTTCGGCAGCCTCTTTTTGGCCCATTCTTCTTTGTAAAAATCTTGTACCGCAGCAGATGAGCTTTCTACACCCCAATTGTAGAGTTTCACCTCATTTCTCAGCAACATGCCGATATACTGCTGAGCAACCTCCTCATTATAGATTTGATGTTTGTAACAATAGCCTAAGAGTAGCCCCAAACCAAGACTATGAACAAGTTCTTCAGACAAACTCAACTCAGGCATTATCGTAATAATGCGATCTTTACTGCTATCCCATCTTCCATCTAACTTACACAGCTCGCAGTGAGTTAGTTTTGGCGCAAACAAATGCATTTGGTCGCCGGGCAACCGAGCTAACTCATCTAATTGCTCAGTGCTTAGTGAAGCTCCCATATACCTAACTTTATTTACCCCTTTCCCTGCGATTTCATATGCTTGAAGGACTTTCTCAAATTCCTCAGGCAAGGTCAGCTCTCGACTATACCGGTACGGTATGTCTATGACGAACCTACGGCATTTGCTATAAAGCACGCCATCCACGCTCTCATAGACTGGATTTTGAGGATGAACAAAGTATCTTTTTAAATTGGGAAGCCAAGGCACGTACAAATAAGAGTAAAGGTTGTCTTTAATAGCATCGTTCTCTTTAAGCTCAGTATTAGCAAAGCAGTTACTTACGCTATTATCTTGAGCGTTATAGATAAAGCCATTTTCCCAGTAGCTCTCAAATTTACGACCAATGAAGCTCTTAGGCAGCGTTAAGGATGTAATTTCATTCTCATTGTCGAAGACTACACCACGCTCAATGAACTTAACGCCTTCAGGAATCACCACATCGCCGCCCGCGCCTGAATAACGAATTAGCGTACCATCATCTGAGATCTCAAAGTCCATAGAATGTCCTCACTGCTAGTTGCCTACAGCCAAATATAATGCTGAGCCCCATCTAACCTGGATCCATTAAAGAAATATAAGGTATCACAAATAAGCCTATTCGACTCCAGAGACTGAGTACGAATCAGGTCTATACTCAGCCAATATCTAATTGGCTTATTGGCAGATCGAGTGCCTTTACTAATTCTTTTTGTTGTTTTGAAAGAGCTGAGGTTAATACCCATTCATCATTCTGTTTCCTACATGTTATATCCATAAGTCTAGCTATAGCGCTATCTATGTCTATACGAGATTTAGTCAGATACGATCTCAGCTTGTTTTCAAGAGTTTTACGCAAGATCAGTCCAATGAATGCTAGAAACAGTTTTCCATTGATACTATCTTGATAATTAACCTGCAGTCTTTCATCTTGAACGTCATTTTTGAAGATGCTAAATGACTTCTCAACGCAGTCTTTAGCCCGATAAATATCAAGCACTTCGTTAGGCGACAAGTCATTCCTAGTACAGAACAAAGCAAAACAGCCGCATAGTTCTAAAAGCTCCGAGTAATGCTTCTCTTTAAGCTCAAAGCTAAGTCCATCATCTTCATTTTCATTTATATGAAAGAACTGAGAGTATAGCTTTAGCTTAGACTGAGAAAGTCTAGTTGCTGTTTTTAGCTCTTCAGCAATCTTTGCTACATATGAGTTGAGTGTTGATTCATCTCTTGCTGAAGAAAGCGGTGACTTATACATCATAAGCCTTGTATTTATACGGCCAATAGTAAACTCCTTCACACTACAACGTATAGTTTCATCATGACGCTGTATTAGCGAAGTATTTGACGATAACGGGCTACCTCGCCAATCTAACACTTGATTTCTTATGTCTTTGCTCAAATCGAGAGGCGCTCCAACGATAAACTCGCATCCATGCTGCCTAGCTATATCAAGTGGTTCAGAGACGGCAAAGCCACCATCTAAAACTAAGGTTAGTGGAACATCTAGCTTAAGACCATTTAACCTGGCCTGCTCTAACACATAAGGCAAGTTAGTAAAGTCATAAATAGAGCCGTTATAGCAGCTAAAGAAGACTGGTAGCTTGCGTTCAATGGTGCAAAACATTCCTACATTTACCTGAGGAAGTCTTTCTTTATCGCGGTTATATCCCCATGCAACCATTGGCAACGATGTAGAGTAGTTCGATATTGATGTTACGTCATAACAAATACAGTCATCTGCACAGCAGTATTTTGTCCACTCCTTGAAGAAGTCATTGCATTGAGCAGTGGTTATTGCCCGATAAAGCTGACTCAAGCCTTGCGATGTTATGACCCCATCAGTAAAGCACATATGCTTATCTGTGAAATGATCGATATTTGTTAGCCCACCTGGTGCACCAGCCCCGAAAAAAGCCCCAACAGCAAGGATCTTGTTTGCCAAAGAGTCACCGAATGAGTTTATAAGTATTTGATCAAGAGAGTGCTCTCTAGCTAAAGAGTGACATGCGATTGAATAGCCAAAAGCAGCTTCGTTTGATTTGCGCTCAATACTGACAGGTTCTTTACTCGCTTTTCGAGGACGTCCAGGCCCTTTAACTTTGGAAAAAGTTGGGGGTTGCACATTGAAGAAAGAGAAGTAGTTTGAGTTTGGATGGAACATCTTAGCTCCATCAATTGGATCTATAACCAGCCTTCCGATAAGCAATCTATCATGTTTAAGTCGCCCTTCATGTCTATAGCTCTTTATACGGTATTTGACATATGTAGAGCCTTTCCCCTGCTTATATAACTCATATCTACTATCGTCTGGAAGCGGAATCGATATCTCAGTGTAAAGCATATATGATACTCCATATTTAGTATTTATATGGTATCACAGAATAAAAAAAGCTAGAACATGGTCTAGCTAAAGCATATACATTCAAGGATGTTGAGTAACGTGTTCTTCTGCTACTTAACGTTACCCAACAATAAATTTAGGGATGCAGGATTTAAGCTAAATCATAGTGATAGCAAACAACTACTTTTGTGCCGCTACAAGCTTAAAGATGACTTTCTGCTAGTCTTTTTGGTTTTGGCCTTGCTTTGAGACCCTTGTTGCCTTTCAAGGAGCATTGCTGTGGCTTCATGTGCATTGTGCTCTGTGGCCACATCTATAAGCTTACTGAGGGTTTGTTTTGATTTAATCTGCTTAGAGTTGATGATTGTATTAACTGCGCTATGACAGGAGCTCAAGATTGCTTGTTCAAATAACTCAACAAGATCTTTTGCTTTTACATCTAAAAGATCGAAGATCTTTGCAAACTCATTAGGCCCCTCCTGAATGATCACAGGAATATAGCTAGGTGGAATTGAGAAAGCCTTTCCGTCACTTGCTACCCATTCAATGAGTTGAACCACACCTTGCAAATGAGTAAAGAGGGCACTATATAGCAATTCGTTAAAATTAACGTATTTAAGATACTCTTTTTCTTCTTGCATGAATCTTTGCAGGTTAGTGCCATGTGACTGTAAATAGCTGGCGATCTTAAGTTCACTGCACAGCAAAGCAAGAATGCAGATCATATTACAATCATTGTTATCTTCGATTATCAATGCCTCTCTGTCACACAAGAGCTCAAGGCACTTTAAGCGCTCATCCTCATCAAGTGGAGTCATGTTTCTTACCTCATAATTTGAGGCAATCACAAACGCAGATTGATATTGATATTGATTTCTGTTAGCCAGATTCTCTGCTGTAACCCAATAATTATAGGAGTTGTCAGCAAGATTTGCAGATAATGTCTTAGGTTCACGTTGCAATTTAGCTTCAGCATCTAACAGCAAACGCAGCTTCTCTACACCACCATAGCGTATCGCTAAAGCAATGGCGTAATCGACAGTTTGTATAGCATTTTTGTCATGCCATAACA